>JAEYUH010000211.1 GCA_023432725.1 Actinomycetes bacterium
CGAGATCCTGGCGAAGCCGGTGTCGATCACGTACCGGATCCCCGGCACCGTCAGCGAGGTCTCGGCGACGTTCGTCGCCAGCACGATCCGGCGTCCGGTGTGGGGGGTGAAGACGCGGTGTTGCTCGGCCGCCGACAACCGGGCGTAGAGCGGGAGAACGTCGGTGAAGCGCAGCTTGAGAGCGCCGATGGCGTCCGCGGTGTCGCGGATCTCCCGCTCACCGGAGCAGAACACCAGCACGTCACCAGCCGGCTCCGCGTCAAGCTCGCGGACGGCGGTGCAGACCGCGTCGATCAGGTCGGGGTCCGAGTCCGTGTTCTCCAGCACCGGGCGGTACCGCACCTCGACGGGGTAGGTGCGGCCGGGGATCTCCACCACGGGGGCGCCGTCGAAGTGGGCGGCGAACCGTTCGGTGTCGATGGTCGCCGAGGTGATCAGCACGCGGAGGTCGGGACGCCGCGGCAGTAACTGCTTGAGGTAGCCCAGCAGGAAGTCGATGTTCAGCGACCGCTCGTGCGCCTCGTCGATGATGATCGTGTCGTAACGCCGCAGGTCACGGTCGTGGCTGATCTCGGCGAGCATGATGCCGTCGGTCATCACCTTGATCCGGGTGGCCCGCGAGGTACGGGCGGTGAACCGGACCTGATAGCCCACGGTCTGGCCGAGTTCCTGCCCGAGTTCGCTGGCGATCCGTTCGGCGACCGTGCGGGCGGCGATCCTGCGCGGCTGGGTGTGGCCGATCCGGCCCCGCCCGGCGAGCAGGCAGATCTTGGGCAGCTGGGTGGTCTTGCCCGAGCCGGTGGCACCGGCTACCACCACCACCTGGTGGTCGCGGACCAACCGCCGGATGGCGTCCACCTGGCTCGTGATCGGCAGGGCGGGGTCGAACGTGATGCGCGGCGGCGCCTCAGGCATGTCGGGAACGGGAATCGGCCGCCTCGCGGTCAGGAGCCGTGGCTGTCGCGGGCGCGGATCGTGCCGACCGGGCAGTGGGCGTGGGTCATCAGGCCGCGCGTGACGCCGCCGATCGAGTAGGTGGGAAAGCCGGTGTGGACCTCGACCACCACGAGGTCGAGCTTCTCGGAGTGATCGATGAGCACGTCCAGCGGGTTGCCGTAGGACACCTCGAGGTCGATCGTGACGCTCGGGTGAGCCTCAGCGAGCGGACGGACCATCTCGGTGATCCGCTCCCTCGTGACCCGGATCAGCTCCTCCTGCACCTCGGGCGGCACCGAGCCGGACCGGAAGACGCGGCCGGCGGCCGCCTTCGCTACCGAGATCACCACGACGGAGCCGCCGTGAGCCTCGCACTCCTGCAGCGCCCACTCCAGCGCGATCGCGCCCTTGGCGGCCGTGTTGACCCCGACACCGATCAGTCCTGTGCGCTCCTCGCGCTGCCGCTGCTGGGCGCTGACCAGGATCACGGGGCAGTGCGAGGTTCCGGCCACCCCCACCGCGGTCGAGCCGACGAAGGCCCGCTCACCCTCCACCACCGACCGGCAGCCGAGCACGATGAGGGACGCGGCCTCGCTGTGCCGGGCGAGCACCGCCGCCGGGTTCCCCAACCCGACCTCGACCCGCACCCGCTCCCGCGGCACGCCGTAGCCGGCGGCCTGCTCGACAGCGGTGCCGAGCATCTCCTGGGCGCCCGCCCGGATCGTGTCCGGGTCGAAGACGACGCCCCAGGCGCTGTTGAGCACCATGTCGTCGACGGCGTTGACGAGCAGGAGTTCGGCATCGCGGGAGATCGCCTCCACAGCGCCGTAGTGCAGGGCACGATCGGCATCCTCGGAGCCGTCGTAGCCGACGATCACCCTGGCCGGGCCCTCGTAGGTTCGCAGCATTGCGGTTCCTCCCTCAGTTGGCCGCTATCGCGCGGCCGGAGTAGGCCGATGGCGTGATCGCCACGACCACCAGACGTTCACCGGGCGCCCACGGTTCGGTGAGCAGGCCCTCGAGGTGCTCCCCAGGCCCGCTGGTGCCCTGCACCAGAACGCTCCAGCCGGTCTGCGTCTCGGCGTCGAGATCGTCGATCTCGAAGCCCACCTGCTGGGGTTCCACCAGCCCTGCCAACATGGAGCCCGTCGCGGTGCGCAGCACGATCCTGTCGTCGCTGACGGCGTAGGAGACGGGCAGCACCTGGATGCCTGCGGCGCTCGCCCACGACACCCGGCCCATCCTGTGGCCGCGCAGCAACTGACGGCACTCCTCGGGCGAGAGAGGGGTGTTGTGACCGGTGCCTTCCATCCAAGTTACGTTAGCGAATCGCGGGGGCCGCGTCAGCCGTCCGCGCTGAACGACGTGCGACCGCGCAGCCGCTGCGCCAACTCCTCGTCCATCTCGTCGGCCACGACGGTGACCGTCCGCAGCGCCTGGTGCAGATGGGCCGGCACGAACGGGTAGGCGAGCACCGACATGCTGGCGAAGACCCGGTCGCGGATGAGCAGGAACCTCACATAGCGGGCCTGGGAGTTGAGGTCGCTGAGGATCTCCATGGCGCGGCTGCGTCCCTCTATCTCGTGCACCAGCGGCGAGAACACGATCACCTCGTGCGCGTCGGGGGTGCAGCGGACGAACACCATCGCACTGCCGACCCGGATCGCGAAGTCGCCGTCGGAGTCGGTGAGCGGCTCGTAGCCGAGCGCCTGCGCGAGTTCTGCGCGGACCAGCACCTCCAGATGGCGGGACGAGGACGGCAGCAGCGCCTGCAGGTCCTCCTGGGCGAAGTCGGAGCGGGGAAGCTCACCGGGCGGGGGCGGCGCCAGCACCTCGGCGAGCTGGTCCGGGGAGAGGAAGGCGGGATGGCGGACCTGGAAGACCTCGCGCAGCGCCGCCACCGCCCGGTCGGCCACCACCTCGGAGTCCTCCTGGGAGCCAAGGAACCAGTGCTGGGGGCCGGGATGGTCACCGTCCACGGCGGGCGGCTCCCAGCCCAGGTCGGCCAGCCGCTGCAGGGCGGCGGCGTCCAGCTGGAACTCCTCGGCCAGTTCGGCGTTGCCAGAAGCGATGGTGAGCAGCCGGCGGTCGGGCCGGCAGCGGAACTGGACATAGGGCGACGGGCCGCGGCTGTCGCCGGCCAGCGCGCTGAGGGTCAGCGTCCCGCCCGGATCCATCACCGAGACGACCTCCGCGAGCCGCTCGGCGAAGCCTTCCCACGCCTGCGCAATGCTGCGGTCGAGGTCGAAGTCCAGCGGCATCCCCATCTGCCCCTCCTTCCCACACCGGCCCCCAACCTACGCGATCGGCGACGACGGCCGCAGGCGGCGTCCGTCCCGCGATTGGCCCGCCGCGGGACGGTCTGGTTAACTTCGAGGTGACCTGGGGGCGTTGGGAGGATTGTCGCGTGGATCCCAGCCAGTGGGACGTACCGTTCCCTGTGATCGTCGCGGCGCTGTTCGTGATCGTCTGCTGCCGTGCAGGCGGTACGTACTGGCTCGGACGGGTCGCGGCCAGTGGCGCCCATCGGACCCGGCTCGCCGGCTTGATGGACTCCCCCGGCTACCAGCGCGCCACCGCCCGGATCAACGAGTACGGCGCCCCGATCGTGGCGGTCTCGTTCCTCACGATCGGCTTCCAGACCCTTGCCAACCTGGCAGCGGGTGCGTCACGGATGCCGCTGGCCCGCTACCTGCCGGCACTCGCCGTCGGGGGTGTGCTGTGGGCCCTGCTCTACGCGGCGATCGGCGTGGTGGGGGTTGACCTTGTCGGGCGGCTGTACTCCTACTCCCCGCCGCTGGCGATCGTCATCCTGTGCGCAACGATCGGCGGCTACGCCTGGTTCGTGGTGCGGCAGAGCCGCCGGCACGCGCGAGACCACGCCACCACCGACTGACACCCTCTGGACGCGGAGACGCGCCGCAGCATCGACTTCCCCAAGGGGACCAATAGTCCCGGGGACGAAGAGTCCCTCGATGCTGCGGCGCGCGCTTTACCCCCTCGTCAGCTGCAGCCGCTGGTGGAGCCGCAACCTTCACACACGTAGCAGGAACCGCTCGGCCGCATCTTCGTGCCGCAGGTCAGGCACAACGGTGCGTCCACCTTCAGCCCGGTCAGCTTCGCCAACACGTCGGCGGTGCTGGTCGGCGACTCCACGATCAGCGCCGGCTGCACCGCACCCGGGCCGTCGATCCGCAGGTCGTCGGCAGCGTCGTTCTTCAGCGTCTCGGACTCGATCAGCCCCGCCTCCTCCTCGTCGGAGAGGTAGGAGCCGGTCTCAACATACCGGGCCCGCTCGGCCGCGGTGTAGATGCCCAATTCCGCCCGCTCGTCGAAAGACAGGTAGTCAAGGGCCAGTCGCCGGAAGATGTAGTCCATGATCGACTGGGCCATCCGGACGTCGGGATCGTCGGTCATCCCGGCGGGCTCGAACTTCAGGTTGGTGAACTTCTGGGCGAAGGTCGACAGCGGGACGCCGTACTGCAGGCCGATCGACACCGCGATGCTGAAGGCGTCCATCACGCCGGCCAGGGTGGAGCCCTGCTTGCCGAGCTTGAGGAAGACCTCGCCCAACGCGCCGTCCTCGTACTGGCCGGAGGTCATGTAGCCCTCGGCTCCCGCCACCGAGAACGAGGTGGTGCGCGAGACCCGCGACTTCGGCAGCCGCTTGCGGCGCGGCTTGTACTCGATGCGCACCTCCGGCTCGACGACCGCGGCCTTCGGCTCGTCCTTCTTCCTGGCGTCGGACAGCGGCTGGCCGACCTTGCAGTTGTCGCGGTAAACCGCCAGCGCCTTGAGGCCGAGCCGCCAGCCCTGCAGGTACACGTCGGCGATCTCCTCGACGGTCGCGGACTCCGGCAGGTTGACGGTCTTCGAGATGGCACCGGACAGGAACGGCTGGACCGCCGCCATCATCCGGACGTGGCCCATCGGCTTGATGGACCGCTGGCCCATCGCGGTGTCGAAGACCTCGTAGTGCTCGGGCCGCAGACCGGGGGCGTTCACCACGTGGCCGTGCTCGGCGATGTACTCGACGATCGCCTCGACGGTCTCCTCGGCGTACCCGAGGCGCTTCAGCGCCCGCGGGATGGTCAGGTTGACGATCTGCAGGCTGCCGCCACCGACCAGCTTCTTGAACTTCACCAGCGAGAAGTCGGGCTCGATGCCGGTGGTGTCGCAGTCCATCATGAAGCCGATGGTCCCGGTCGGGGCCAGCAGCGAGGCCTGGGCATTGCGGAAGCCGTTCTTCGTGCCCAGCTTGACCACCTGGTCCCACTCGAGGGTGGCGGCGTCGTGGATCGACCCGTCCAGGGCGTCGAAACGACGCAGGTCGTCGTTGGCGGCCTGGTGCTTGCGCATCACCCGCTGGTGGGCGCTGGCATTGCGGGCGTAGCCGGCGTAGGTGCCGACGACGCCGGCCAGTTCGGCCGAGCGACGGTAGGCGGCGCCGGTCATCAGCGAGGTGATAGCAGCGGCCAGAGCCCTGCCGGACTCGGTGTCGTAGCCGCGACCGACGGCCATCAGCAGGGCGCCGAGGTTGGCGTAGCCGATACCGAGCTGGCGGTAGTCGCGGGTGGTCTGGGTGATCGCCTCGGTCGGGAAGTCCGCAAAGCAGATCGAGATGTCCATCGCGGTGATGATCAACTCGACGGCGCGGGTGAAGCGCTCGGTGTCGAAGGTGTCGTCCTCGCGGAGGAACTTCATCAGGTTGAGGCTGGCCAGGTTGCAGGACGAGTTGTCCAGGCTCATGTACTCCGAGCAGGGGTTGGAGGCGGTGATCCGTCCGGTCTCGGGGTTGGTGTGCCAGTCGTTGATAACCCCGTCGTACTGCAGGCCCGGATCAGCGCACTCCCAGGCCGCCTTGGCGATCTTGTTGAACAGGGTGCGGGCGTCGACGGTCTCGATGACCTCACCGGTCATCCGGGCCCGCAGTCCGAACTCGGTGCCGTCGACGACGGCCTGCATGAACTCGTCGTTGACCCGGACGGAGTTGTTGGCGTTCTGGTACTGGACGCTGACGATGTCCTTGCCGCCCAGGTCCATGTCGAAGCCGGCATCGCGCAGCGCGCGGATCTTGTCCT
>JAEYUH010000209.1 GCA_023432725.1 Actinomycetes bacterium
TTCCCCGGCTGTCGCGTGCCCGCGATGCGCTGCGACCTGGACCACATCGAGCCGTTCGACCCGACACTGCCCGCCGACGACCAGACGGTCGGGCCCAACCTGCACGCCCTCTGCCGGCACCACCACAACCTCAAGACGCACGGTGGCTGGCAGGTGCAGCGCGACGAGGCGACGGGACGGACGGTGTGGACCGCGCCGACGGGGCACGAGTACGTCCGCGAGCCGGTCGCGGCCCCGGGGGCGGAGCCGCCGCCGTTCTGACGTCGATCGAGGCGCGTCACGCCCGGGTGACGTGTGCACCGTCCTCCAGTACCCGGCAGGTCGACGGTCGCGCGCCCACCGCGCCCGACGGCGTCAGGCGGCTGCGGCGACCGAACCCCGCAGGGCGCTGCGCCCGGCCTCCCACGCGCCGAGCATCTGCGCCCCGGCGAGCCCGTCGACCGCCAGGTACGCGGCCGCACCCCACAGGACGTCGTCGCGCACGTGCGGCTCGGCCTCGGCGAGCGCTCCAGCGAGGTCGCGCCCCGCGATCTGCTCGTGCACCGCGTCGGCCTCGACGTGCTCGTCGAAGTAGAAGGTCACGTCCTCCCCGTAGCCCAGCCGGCGGAACCCGTTGCCGTACTTCCGGCACGGGATGGACGACGTCATCTCGAACGCCGCAAGATGCCCCGCGATCGCCCCGCGCAGACGCCGGTGCAGCCCGAACAGGCTCATGAGGTTGACGTTCGCGAGCGTGGGCGCGGGCACCGCGTCGACGTAGGCGCCGTACGTGTCGTCGAGCCCGAGCGCCCGCATCGCTCCGGCGAACAGCTCGGAGTGGATGTGACCCGGCCGCCCGCCCCCGTACTCGTCGGCCTGCACCTCGATGAGCGCCGACTTCGCCCGCCCGCTCAGCCGCGGCAGGGCCCAGGAGTGCGGGTCGGCCTCCTTGAGGTGGTAGATCGAGCGGTGCACGACGAACTCGCGGAGCTGCTCGTCGGTCGCCCGCTTGGCGACGAACCCGGAGACGCTCGGCCCGGCGTCGTCAGCGGTGATCTGGAACAGCGCCTCGGCGACCTCGTCGGCGGTCCGCGCCGCCGTGTCCGGCACCGGCACGAGCTCGCGCACGGCCTGCTCGAACGCCTCCTCGAGCACGGCGCGTGCCGCGAGCAGGTCGGGCGCCCACTCCCATGCCTCGTCGACCCCGTCGAGCCCGCGGTAGTGCAGCTCGTACATGCACAGCAGGGCGAGCTGCACGTCGTCGTCGGCGAGCACGTCCGCGGTGGCGGCGACGGCCGCGGACGCTGCGGCGCGCACCTCGGGGACCGGCCCGGGAGCGCCGCGCAAGGCGGTGACCAGCGCCGAGCTCAGGGGGCCGCGGGCGGCGGGAACGTGCATGGTCCTCCTCGTCCAGGCGCCTCGTCGACCCGCTCGGGAGCCCGGCCGACGGCGACGCGTCGCTCCGGCAGGGTCGCACCCGCCGCCCGCGCCCGCATCCGGAAGGCTCGGCGCCGGCACCCACCCCCAGGGGCGCCCCGACGAGCGCCCGGCAGCCTCCCGGGTTTCACTGGTCCGATGACGACCGACCGCCCCTGGGCCAGCGTCACCGCGTGCCCGCACGGGCCCCTGCTCGTGCGCGGCGACGTGGAGATCCTGATGCCCGACGGCAGCCCGGCCCCCCGCCGGCGCTCGACGGTCGCCCTGTGCCGGTGCGGCGCGTCGGGCATCAAGCCGTACTGCGACGGGACCCACAAGGTGATCGGCTTCCGCACGGACGACGAGCAGCCGTCGGGGACCTGAGCCCCACCGCCTACCCTGGCCCGGTGGCGTACACCGACGACCCGGCCGACCGGGCACTCCTCGTGGCGGCCGCGTACGTCGTCCTGCAGCGTTCATCCCGGACGGCCCACCGATCGAGCAGCGCTGCGACTTCTTCTTCCGCACCCGCCGGTGGTCGGGCGAGCCCTCGCCCCTGGAGGCCGACCGCTGCGCGGACATGCGCTGGTTCCCGCTCGATGCGCTCCCGACGCCCGTCGTGCCGCACGAGCGCACGGTGCTGGACGCCCTGGCCGGGGGCGGCCGACCGCCCGCCGTCATCGCGATGCCACTGGCCTGACGGCCGGTAGTCCTACTTCTTCGAGGCGGGCTTGCGCGCCGGCGCCTTCGTCGTCTTCCGCGCACCGCCGCGCGTGGACGTCCGCGTGACCGGCCCGCGGGCGCGCTTCTCGGCGAGCAGCTCCGCGGCCCGCTCGAGCGTCACGGACTCGACCTCGTCGCCCTTGCGCAGGGTCGCGTTGGTCTCACCGTCGGTCACGTAGGGCCCGAAGCGTCCGTCCTTGACGACGATCGGCTTCGCCGACACGGGGTCGGGTCCGAGCTCACGCAGCGCCGCCGTCGACGCCGACTGGCCACGCCCGCGCTTGGGCTGCGCGTAGATCGCCAGCGCCTCCTCGAGCGTGGTGTCGAAGATCGCGTCCTCGCTCGGCAGGGTCCGCGAGTCCGTGCCCTTCTTCAGGTACGGCCCGTACCTGCCGTTCTGCGCGGTGATCTCCTCGCCGGTCGCCGGGTCGGTGCCCACCACGCGCGGCAGCGAGAGCAGGCGCAGCGCGTCGTCCAGCGTCACGGTCGGCAGCTGCATCGACCGGAACAGCGACCCGGTGCGGGGCTTGGGCGCGGCCGCCAGGCGCCGCTTCTTCTCGGCTGCCGACAGTCCCTCGGGCAGCTCGGGCTCGGGGAGCACCTCGGTCACGTAGGGCCCGTACCGGCCGTTGCGCGCCACGATCGTCGTCCCCGTCGCCGGGTCCTCGCCGAGCACGCGGTCGCCGTCGGGCTGGGTCTCGAGGAGCTCGCGCGCCTTCGCGACGGTGAGCTCGTCGGGCGCCAGGTCCTCGGGGACCGAGGCGCGACGGGGCGAGCCGTCCTCGGCGGCGGGCGCCGCGGCGTCCTCGAGGTAGGGCCCGTACCGGCCGACGCGCAGCACGATGCCGTCGCCGATCTCGATCGAGTTGACCTCGCGGGCGTCGATGTCGGGGTGGTTCTCCACCAGGTCGCGCAGCCCGAGCGCGTCGCCGCCCGTGGCCCCCTCGCCCGCGCCGAAGTAGAACCGGCTCAGCCAGGCCACCCGGTCCTTCTCCCCGGCAGCGATGGCGTCGAGGTCCTCCTCCATGCCGGCCGTGAAGTCGTAGTCCACGAGACGGTCGAAGTTCTCCTCGAGCAGGCGCGTCACGGCGAACGCGAGCCAGCTCGGCACGAGCGCCTGTCCCCGGTTCGAGACGTACCCGCGGTCCTGGAT
>JAEYUH010000253.1 GCA_023432725.1 Actinomycetes bacterium
CACGCCGGGGGGGGGGGCCCTCCTTGGGGCCGCCCACCCCCGCTGCCTGCTGGACTGACTAGCTGTCGACCATCTGGCCGGCCAGGAACTCCGAGTACGCGGGCAGGTCGAGCTGGCCGGACCCGGACACCCCGATCACGATGACCGGGGACTCCCCGGCCTCGGTCGCGGCCCTCACCTGGCGCAGCGCCCCGGCGATCGCGTGGTTCGACTCCGAGGCGGGGACGATGCCCTCCGCCCTGGCGAACAGCACCCCGGCCTCGAAGGCCTCGAGCTGCGGGATCGCCACGGCCTCGACCAGCCCCTCGTGGTAGCAGTGGCTGACCAGAGGCGCCATGCCGTGGTAGCGCAGGCCACCGGCGTGCACCGGCGCAGGCACGAACTCCGGCCCGAGGGTGTACATCTTCAGCAGCGGCGTCAGGTGGGCGGTGTCGCCGAAGTCGTACCGGTACTCGCCCTCGGTCAGGGACGGCGCCGCCTTCGGCTCGCAGGCGACGATCCGGGCCTGCGCCCGTCCCTCGAGGTTCTCCCGCAGGAACGGGAACGCGAGACCCCCGAGGTTGGAGCCGCCGCCGGCGCAGCCGAACACGAAGTCGGCCGACTCCTCGCCGAACAGCGCCAGCTGCTTGACGGCCTCCTGGCCGATCACCGTCTGGTGCAGCAGGACGTGGTTGAGCACGCTGCCCAGGGAGTAGGCGGCGTTCGGGTCGGTGGCCGCTGCCTCGACCGCCTCCGAGATCGCCATGCCGAGCGAGCCCGTGGTGTCGGGGAACTGCTCACGCAGCGCGCGCCCGGCCTGGGTGAGCTCGGACGGGCTGGCGACCACGTGCGCGCCGAAGGTCTCCATCAGGACGTGCCGGTACGGCTTGCCCTCGTAGCTGCTGCGGACCTGCCAGATGTCGCACTGGAGGCCGAAGATCTGGGCGGCGAAGGCGAGTGCGGAGCCCCACTGGCCGGCACCGGTCTCGGTGGTGAGCCGGGTGCGTCCGTCCAGCTTGTTGAAGTAGGCCTGCGGCACTGCGGAGTTGGTCTTGTGCGAGCCGACCGGCGAGGCGCCTTCGTACTTGTAGTAGATCCGGGCGGTGGTGCCGAGTGCCTGCTCCAGCCGCCGCGCGCGGAAGAACGGGGACGGCCGCCACAGCCGGTAGATGTCGTGGACCTCCTGCGGGATCTCGATCCAGCGCTCGGTGGATGCCTCCTGGGCGATCAGGCCCATCGGGAACAGCGCGGCGAGGTCGTCGGGGCCCAGCGGCTGCCTGGTGCCCGGGTGGAGGTGCGGCGGCGGCGGGGTCGGCAGGTCGGCGACGATGTTGTACCAGTGCGTCGGCATCTCCGACTCGTCGAGGACCACCTTTGACTGCTTGGGATCTTTCACGGGCGCCACTCTAGGGTTGCCGGTTCGGGTTCGGCCACGTCGCCACGCCCCGGTGGGACGGGGGCCGTCCCGGGGTGGCGGATCCGTAGAGTTGGGCCGTGCCAGTGGTCGAGGCGGTGAGCGTCGGACGGCGCCGCGCCCTCGTCCACGATCCCGACAAGCTCAGCGCGATCGACAAGCGTCCGGTCGCCGGACGGGTGGTGGTCGGCCCGCTCGGGCCCGAAGGCGACGAGCACGCCAGCCACGTCCACGGCGGGCTGGACCAGGCGGTGTACGCCTTCGCCCGCGAGGACTACGCGTACTGGGAGGCCGAACTCGGCCGTCCGCTGGCCGCCGGCGCCTTCGGCGAGAACCTCACCACCGGTGGCATCGACGTCCAGGGCGCCCGGATCGGCGAGCGCTGGCGGGTCGGGGAGGTGCTGCTTGAGCTGTCCGGGGTCCGGATCCCCTGCGCGGTCTTCGCCGGGTTCATGGACGAGCCGCAGTGGGTGCGGCGGTTCACCGAGCACGGGGTGCCCGGGGCCTACTTCCGGGTGATCGAGCCGGGCACCATCGGTGCCGGCGACCCGATCGCGGTGGTGGAACGCCGCGACCACCACTTCAGCGTCGGCTTCGCCTTCCGGGCGGCCACCACCGAGCTCGACCGGCTCCCCGAACTGGCCGCCGAGTACCGGGTCGGCGGCAACCTGCGCAGCCGGCTCGACCGCTACCTGGCGCGCCGCTGACCCGGCGTCCGGGTCAGGCGCGCGACCAGATGTCGGCGATCCAGGCCTCGACCTCGTCGGGGTGCCGCGGCAGGTGGGCGGAGAGTACCTCGCAGCCGTCCTCGGTGATCACGATGTCGTCCTCGATCCGCACCCCGATGCCCCGCAGCTCGGCCGGCACCATCAGGTCGGTGCTCTTGAAGTACAGCCCGGGTTCGACGGTGATCACCATGCCGGGCTTCAGCTCGCCGCCGCGGTAGTGCTCGTTGCGGGCCTGTGCGCAGTCGTGGACGTCGATGCCGAGGTGGTGCGACGTGCCGTGCACCATCCAGCGCCGGTGGTGGCCGCCGGTCTCGGGGTCGAGCGACTGCGCGGCGGTGACCGGCAGCAGCCCCCACTCCTCGAGCCGGGCGGCCAGCACGGCGATCGCCGCGGCGTGCACATCGGCGAACTTCGCCCCCGGACGCGCCGCGTCGATCCCTGCCTGTTGCGCTTCGAGCACTGCCTGGTAGACCGTGCGCTGGGCCGGTGAGAACGTCCCCGACACCGGCAGGGTGCGGGTGATGTCGGCGGTGTACAGCGACTCGACCTCAACGCCGGCGTCCAGCAGCAGCAGGTCGCCGGGGCGCAGCTCGCCGTCGTTGCGGATCCAGTGCAGCGTGGTGGCGTGTTCGCTGCCGGCGGCGATCGTGTCGTAGCCGACGGCGTTGCCCTGGTGGCGGGCGTGGAGTCCGAAGACGCCCTCGACCCAGCGTTCCCCGCGGCCCCGCCGCACGGCCTCCGGCAGGTCGGCGACGACCGCCTCGAAGCCGTGCGCGGTGAGCCGGCAGGCCTCCCGCAGCTCGTCGAGCTCGAAGGGGTCCTTGGTCAGGCGGAGCTCGCTCAGCGCGATCGTCAGCTCGTTGTCGCCCGAGATCGCGGAGGTGACGTCGACGCCGGCCTGGCCGCGCAGCCCGTCCACCTTCTCGGTGAGCGCTTCGTCGGCCTCCCGGACGATCCGCAGCGCGGTCGCCTGCAGGTTCTTCTGCAGCGCGGCTTCGAGCTCCGAGATCGGGGCGACGTCCAGCCCGGTCAGGGCAGCCATCTCGGCCAGCGATTCGCGCTGGCCCACCCACATCTCGCCGTAGCGGGAGTCCGCGTAGAACTCGGGGTCGGTGCGCGGCGCCCGCGGCTTGAAGTAGAGCACGGCCCAGTAGCCCGCGTCGGTGGGCTCGAGGACGAGGACGGAGTCGGGCTCGCGGTCGCTACCGAGGCCGGTGAGGTGGGCGAACCCGGAGTGGGCGCGGTAGCGGTAGTCGGTGTCGTTGGAGCGGACCTTGAAGCCGCCCGCCGGGATGACGATCCGCTCGCCGGGGAACCTGGCCGCGATCGCGTCGCGGCGGGCCTGCGTCCAGGCCGCGGCAGGAAGCGGAGCGGGCAGGTCGGCGGGGTAGGGCGCCCACCCCTGCGGGATGAACTCCCTGAACGCCTCCGAGAACGGGGTCTGGCGGTTGGGGAGCTCGATCGGGGTCTCGGCGGCGGGCTGATCGGTCATGCCGTCGATCCTAGAGGAGGCGCGCCGCTCGCCGACGTCGAGGCTGGTGGCCGGCGCCGTGCCGCCGGAGCCCGGCGCGCGTCCCGACGGGTAGTCTCTGACCGACGAGAAGGAGGATCGATGAGGGCTGCCCCCACCGACCAGCGCGGACTGCTCGACCTGCAGGCTCTGGACACCGCGATCGCGCAACTCGAGCACAGGCGGCGGTCGTTGCCGGAGCACGCCCGGATCGCCGAGGGGCAGAAGGCGCGGGCAGCGCTCGGTCAGGCGATAGTCGCCGCCGCCACCGCCGTCTCCGACCTCGAGCTGGACCTGGCCAAGGCCGAGGCTGACCTCGTCCCGGTGCGGGAGCGACGCGAGCGTGACCAGCGCCGCCTCGACGATGGTGCGGTAACCGACGGCAAGCAGCTCACCGCCTTGATCGACGAGATCGAACACCTCAAGCGGCGGATCTCCGATCTGGAGGACATTCAGCTCGAGGTGATGGAGAACCTCGACGCCGCAACCGCCGAGCACACCCGGCTGGTCACCCAGCGCGGCGAGCTGGAGAACTCGCTGGGCGCCCTGATCGCGGCCCGCGACGAGCAGCTCGCAGGGATCGACGCCGACCTCGCCCGGCAGCGCAGCGCCCGTGAGGAGTTGGCAGCAGGCCTGCCCGAGGACCTGGTCGGGCTGTACCGCCGGCTCGCCGACCGCAGCGGGGGGACGGGGGTCGGCCTGTTGCAGGGCAGGCGCTGCAGCGGCTGCCAGCTGGAGGCCACCCAGTCCGCGCTCGCCGCCTACCAGGCAGCGGCTCCCGACGAGGTGCTGCGGTGCGAGGAGTGCGACCGGATCCTGGTCAGGGAGGCCGCCGGCTGATGGCCCGTCCGCCGATCGTGCCACAGACGGGGCCCTCGATCTTCGATGACGAACCGGAGCCGGCGCCCGGCTCGGGCCGGCGGCTGGTGGTCGAGGCCGACGGCGGCTCGCGCGGCAATCCCGGCCCGGCCGCCTATGGCGCGCTGGTGCGCGACGCAGCGACCGGGGACGTCCTGAACAGCGAGGGTCTGGGCCTTGGGGTCGCCACGAACAATGTCGCCGAGTACTCGGGGTTGATCGCAGGGCTGGAGATGGCCCAGGCGATCGACCCGGCCGCCGACCTGGAGGTCAGGATGGACTCCCGGCTGGTCATCGAGCAGATGGCCGGACGGTGGAAGGTCAAGCACCCCGACATGAAGCCGCTGGTCCAGCGGGCCCGGGAGCTGCGGTTCCCGTCGGTGGTGTGGACGTGGGTGCCGCGCGCCGAGAATTCCGCGGCCGATCGGCTGGTCAACCTGGCCCTCGACGGAGAGCCCCGCACCCGGAGGTGAGTCATGCCCGTTCGTCAGGTCGAACTGCGACTTGAGGAGCCGCCCGTGCTGCGCGCCGCCCTGCGACAGCTGCGCCGCGAGCTGCGGATCCCCGCCGAGTACCCCGCCGACGCACTGGCCGAGGCCGAGCAGGCGGCGACCTCCCCGGCCCGGCCCGAGCGCGACCTGACCGATGTCGAGTTCCTCACCATCGACCCGCCCGGCTCAACCGACCTCGACCAGGCGATGCACCTGTCCCGCCACGGTGGGGGCTACCTGGTCCGGTACGCGATCGCAGACGTGGCCGCGTTCGTCGTCCCCGGTGGCGCCCTGGACGCCGAGACCCACGCCCGCGGCCAGACCTTTTACGCCCCGACCCACCGCACGCCGCTGCACCCGGCGGTGCTGTCGGAGGGGGCGGCCAGCCTGCTGCCCGGGCAGGTCCGGCCCGCGCTGGTGTGGGAGATCTGGCTCGACGCCGACGGTGAGCTGACCGACGTCACGGTGGGACGGGCGGTGGTCCGCAGCCGCCGACAGCTCGACTACCCGGGGGTGCAGCAGGCGCTGGATGCCGGCACCGACGACGAACAGCTGGTGCTGCTGCGGGAGATCGGTCAGCTGCGGCTCCGCCTGGAGGCGGCAAGGCACGGCGTCAGCCTCGGCGTCCCTGCGCAGGAGATAGTCACCGATGGCGACCGCTGGCGGCTGACCTTCCGCACCCTGCTGCCGGTGGAGAGCTGGAACGCCGAGATCTCGCTGCTGACCGGGATGGCGGCCGCGTCCATCATGCTGGAGGGCGGGACCGGGATCCTGCGCACCCTGCCGCCGGCCGAGCGGTCGGGGATAGCGAAGCTGCGCCGCACCGCTGCGGCCCTCGGCATCGAGTGGCCCCGCGAGCAGGGCTACCCCGACTTCGTCCGCAGCCTCGACCCGGCGATCACCAGGCACGCCGCCATGCTGAACGCCTGCACGATGCTGTTCCGCGGCGCCAGCTACGCGCCGTTCACCGACGGGAACCCGCCCGCCCAGGCGGTGCACGCCGCGATCGCCGCCCCCTACGCCCACGTCACGGCGCCGCTGCGGCGGCTGGTCGACCGGTACGCGTCCGAGATCTGCGTCGCGCTGTGCGCGCAGGCACCGATCCCGGAGTGGGTGCTCGCCGGGATGGAGACCGTCCCGGCCGAGATGGACGAGTCCAACCGCCGGGTCAAGCAGTACGAGCGGGGGATCATCGACCGGGTAGAGGCGATGCTGCTCGCGCCGTACCTGGGCAGCGTGTTCGCCGGCGATGTGCTGGAGGTCGACAAGGACCGCGGCCGCGGCGTGATGCAGCTGGACGAGCCCGCGGTGGAGGCCACGGTGACCGGCGACGAACTCGTCCTCGGCACCACGATCGAGGCCACGCTGGTGACCGCCGACCTGATGGCGGGCAAGGTGGGCTTCGCGACTGTGGAGACGCCGTAGCCGCAGCCCCGGTACCCTTGGGGTGGACGAGCCGGGCCGGGTGATCGCAGCCGCAAGGCTGAGGAAAGTCCGGACTCCACAGAGCAGGGTGGTGGGTAACGCCCACCCGGGGTGACCCGCGGGACAGTGCCACAGAGAACAGACCGCCCCGCCTCGTGCGGGGTAAGGGTGAAACGGTGGTG
>JAEYUH010000308.1 GCA_023432725.1 Actinomycetes bacterium
CAGCCGGTACGACGGCGACACCACCCGGCTGTGGAGCGAACCCACCACCGGCAAGGAGCTGCTGGCCCGGGTGCAGGAGCTGCCCGGGTTCGGCAGCCAGAAGGCCAGGATCTTCGTGGCTCTGCTCGCCAAGCAGCTCGGGGTGCGTCCGCCGGGCTGGGAGGAGGCCGCCGGCGACTACGCCCTGGAGGGCTATCGGTCGGTGGCCGATGTGGTCGACGAGGAGTCGCTGCTCAAGGTGCGGTCCACCAAGCAGGCGGCGAAAGCCGCGGCGAAGGCTGCCAAGCCGGCCTGAGGTTCCGTAGGGCGGTCAGGGTCAGCGCCTGAGGCGCCCGACCACGGCACGGGGGAGGCCCGCCAGGTCGGCGATCGTCCGCACCTGGCTGAAACCCGCCTCGGTCGCTATCGCACGGACCGCGGCGTCCTGCACCTCGGCGTGCTCCATCACCAGCAGGCCACCGGGGCGCAGCAGCCGCCCGGCGGCGGCGATCACCGCGCGGGGGATGTCGAGCCCGTCCGCGCCGCCGCCGTAGAGGGCGAGGTCGGGGTCGTGGTCACGGACCTCGGGCTCGACCGGCACCGCGTCGGGTGGGATGTAGGGCGGGTTGCTCACCACCACGTCGACGGTTTCGTCCAGGTCGGCCAGCAGCCCGGGATCGCGGACGTCGGCCTGCTCCAGCCGGAGCGCGCCCACCCCCGCCGCCCGGGCGTTCTTCCTTGTCAGCGCCACGGCGGCGAGCGAGAGGTCGACGGCGACCACCCGTGACGCGGGCACCTCGGTAGCTACCGAGACGGCGATCCCACCGGCCCCACAGCACAGGTCGACGACCAGCGGGCGACCACCGGACGCCGCCAGCTCGGCGCCCTCGTCGATGGCGACCTGGGCCACCACCTCGGTCTCCGGACGGGGCACAAAGACGCCCGGCTCGACCGCGAGGGTCAGGTAGCGGAACCCGGTCGAGCCGACGATGTGCTGCAACGGCTCGCGCCGTCGGCGGCGATCGACCAGCTGGGCGTAGGCGGTGGCGGTCGGGGCGTCCGCCTCCAGCCGGGCGAGCGGGGGCAGCCGCTCGAGACCCAGCAGGTGGGCCGCCAGAGCGCGGGCATCGTGGGCGGGGGAGGGAACCCCGGCCTCGGCCAGGATCCGGGTCGCGCCCTCGACCAGGTCGCGCCACCCCGGCGCCGGACGGCTGGCGGGGTCCTGACTCACGCCCCGCATCATGGCATACCCCCCAGGATCAGAGTTCGCCGACGGGGTCGGTGACCAGGGCGAGGGCGAACCCGTCCCACCCCTTCTGGCCGACCGTCTGAAGCGCGGTGACCAGCAGGCGGGGATGCGTCGCGAGGGCGTCAAGGACGGAGCGGGTGCCCACCACGCCGGGGTCGTCGCTGTCGACCCGCAGCACTGAGCCGTGGCGGACCACATTGTCGACGACGATCACCGTGCCGGGCCGGCTGAGCGTCAGGGCCGCGTCAAGGTAGCGGGCGTTGTTCCGCTTGTCGGCGTCGATGAACACCAGGTCGAACGGCTCGGCGCCGCTGTCGATCAGGCCCTGCACCGACTCCAGGGCCGGCCCCAGGACCAGCTCGATCCGGTCAGCGAGCCCGGCCCGCTCGAAGTTCCCGCGGGCGATCGCCGCGGTCCGGGGATCGATCTCGAAGGTGACGACCCGTCCCTGCGGACCGACGGCTCGGGCCAGCCAGACCGTGGAGTAGCCCGCCAGAGTGCCGAACTCGAGCACCCGCCGAGCGCCGGCGATCCGGGCCAGGAGCGCAAGGAACGCGCCCTGGGACGGGGAGACCGCGGCCTGCGGCAGGACCGTCCCCGCCGCGCTCTCCCTGACTGCCGCGAGGGTCTCGTCCTCGTCCACAAGGGTGCTGACCAGGTAGTCGTCGACGGCATTCCACAGCAGCTGCGGTGGACCGCCGGACGCACCGGACAGGCTGGGCTTCATGGCGACAGCGTAGGCGGGAATGCCGCGGGCACCGCGGTGTTGCACTGGACGTGAAGAAGATCGGATTCCTCTCCTTCGGGCACTGGTCGAACTCGCCGGGCTCGCGGACGCGCTCGGCGTCGGACTTCCTGCACCAGTCGATCGACCTCGCCGTCGCGGTGGAGGAACTCGGTGCCGACGGCGCCTACTTCCGGGTGCACCATTTCGCGCGGCAAGCCGGTTCGCCGTTCCCCCTGCTGGCGGCGGTCGGCGCGCGGACGAACCGGATCGAGCTCGGCACCGGCGTGATCGACATGCGGTACGAGAACCCGCTCTACATGGCCGAGGACGCCGGCGCCGCCGACCTGATCGCGGGTGGCAGGCTGCAACTCGGGGTCAGCCGTGGCTCGCCCGAGCAGGTGGTCGACGGCTGGCGGTACTTCGGGTACGCCCCGGCAGAGGGCGAGACGGACGCCGACATGGCGCGGCGCCACACCGAGGTCTTCCTCCAGGTCATCGAGGGGAAGGGCTTCGCGCAGCCGAGCCCGCGTCCGATGTTCCCCAACCCGCCGGGACTGCTGCGGCTCGAGCCGTACTCCGAGGGACTGCGGGAGCGGATCTGGTGGGGAGCCGGCTCGGACGCGACCGCCGTCTGGGCTGCCCAACAGGGCATGCACCTGATGAGTTCCACGCTGAAGAACGACGAGACCGGCGAGCCGTTCCACGTCCAGCAGCGCAAGCAGATCGAGGTGTTCCGGGAGGCCTGGCGGGAAGCGGGCCATGAGCGCGAGCCACGGGTCTCGGTCAGCCGCAGCATCTTCGCGCTCACCAGCGACGAGGATCGGCTGTACTTCGGAGACGACGCCGAGAGCAAGGACACCGTCGGGTACATCGACGAGAACACCCGGGCGATCTTCGGCCGCAGCTTCGCCGCCGAACCCGACGTGCTCGTCGAGGAGTTGCGGCAGGACGAGGCGATCGCCGCCGCGGACACCCTGCTGCTGACCGTCCCCAACCAGCTCGGGGTGGGCTACAACGCCCATGTGGTGGAGAACATCCTGACCCACGTGGCGCCGGAGCTCGGCTGGCGCTGACCGCGTCGCGATCGATCTGCCCCGAAGAGGTATAGCCTGTGTCTTGGATACAAGACATGTCTTGGAGGCGGCGATGGCGACCGGCAGGGACCCCAACAAGCGCTTCTACGGCGCGATCACGGTCAGCGACCGCGGCCAGATCGTCATCCCGGCCCAGGCGCGACGCGACTTCGGCATCGAGGTCGGCGACAAGCTGCTCGTCTTCGGCGATCTGCGCCACGGCCTGGCGATCGGGACCGCCGACGACGTGATCGCCCGTCACCCCGGGGCCGCCGCCGTCTTCGCCGCCGAACCTTCCGATGCTGACTGACCGCGGCGCGCGGCGTCTCGTCGCGGTCTCGGCCAATCTCGGCGCCATGGCGCTCGGGCTGGGCGGAGCCTGGTTGGTCGGCTTCACGGCGTGGGCGATCCTGGTCGCCCCGCTCACCGGGACCGTCGGCTGGCTCCTCGGGTGGTTCGGCGGGCGGGCGCTCGCCCGGCGGCTGCAGGGCCTGGGCTACGCCGCAGCGGGCCTGCCGGTGTACCGGCTCGGCGCGCTGCCGCCGGACGAGACCTCGGCCGGGGGCAAGGCCCGCTCACTGTCGCGGCTGGTCCGGGCCGGGCAGCGGGTGCCGGCCGGCCTGGTGGTGCTGCCGCGAGCCTTCGACGACCCCGGCCTGGCGGCTGCGGCCGGGCAGACGCTGGAGACCGAGCTCGGGCGGCTGGGACGCGAGCGCCGCTTCGCCGTGCGGTCCTCGGCCAGCGCCGAGGACTCAGCCGCCGCCTCCTTCGCCGGGGCCTACGAAACCCTGCTCGACGTGCCCGGCGATGAGGTCTTCGAGGCGATCGGACGGGTGCGCGCCTCCGCGCAGGCCGGCCGGGTCGCCGCCTATGCGCAGGCCACCGGGGTGCGGGCCGGCGACGTCGCCGTCGTGGTGCAGGAGATGGTGCCGGCGCAGTACGCGGGCGTGCTGTTCACCGTCCACCCGCTCACCGGCGACCTGTCCACGATGCTCGGCACGGTCGTGACCGGGTTGGGGGAGGGCCTGGTCTCCGGGGCGGAGACCGGGGAGCAGTTCACCCTCGCCCGGCCTACCGGCGAGTACATCGGGCCGCCGGCACTGCGTGACCACGCCGCCACCCTGCACGCCGAGGCGCACCGGATCGAGACTGTCTTCGGCGGCGTCCCGCAGGACATCGAGTGGGCGGTCGCCGACGGCAGGGTCTGGTTCCTGCAGGCGCGCCCGATCACCACGCTGAACCCGTGGAACCCGCAGACCGCCGACCTCAACGACACCCGCAGCGGCACCTGCCTGTGGTCGGCCACCAACCTGAGCGAGGCCAACCCGGAGGCGCAGACCCCGCTCACGATGTCCCTGGCTCGCTACCAGCAGGCCCACGGCGGACCCTCGATGGCACTGCGCGGGCGCGAGATGGCCGGCTATGTCGGCGGACGGCCCTACGCCAACCTCTCCGTCCAGATCACCTCGCGGCGGGGCAAGGCGGCCCGGCTCGACCCGCGGGAGGCCTACCGCACGCTCGCCGGCTGGTGGGGTGACCTCCCGCCCGAGGTGCCGATCCCGCTG
>JAEYUH010000329.1 GCA_023432725.1 Actinomycetes bacterium
AGCGCGCGCTCGTCCACGTAGAGCTCTTCAAGGCTCATCGTGCGGCCGTCGGGGTGGCTCAGCGGGATCCGCCAGTTCGGGTACTCGCGCCATGTACCCGGCTGGTTCTGGGTGCGCCGGTCGCCGACGGCGTCCGGCAGCGCCGCGCACAGCACCCGCGCGGGGGTGGCGACGAGGTAGCGGTGCAGCGCGAGCACGATGTCCTCGGTGGTCGGCTCCTCCGCCTCCTCGAGGAAGCCGTGCTCCTGGAGGAAGGCGATGAACGACGCCTGCTCCCGCTCCGCAGCGGCCAGCTCGTCCTCGAGCGACTCGGTGAGCAGGCCGAGGCCGTGCTGCAGCCGGATGTGGTCCTTGGCGAGGTAGCCCGCGGTCGGCGGCAGGTCGTGAGTGGTCACCGAGGCCAGGCAGTACTCCCGCCACCACTGGGGCGGCAACGGCCTGCCGTCCTCCGTCCTCTCGAACCAGCCGATCGAGGTGCCGAGAATGCCCCGCTCCCGCAGGTAGTCGCGCACCCAGGGCTCGACCACGCCGAGGTCCTCCCCCACGATCAGCGCGCCGGCCCGGTGGGCCTCCAGGGCGAGGATGCCGACCATCGCCTCGTGGTTGTACCGGACGTAGGTGCCCTTCGTGGGGGGCTGCCCCTCGGGGATCCACCACAGCCGGAACATCGCCATGATGTGGTCGACGCGCATCCCGCCGGAGTGGCGCAGCAGGCCTGCGACGGTGCTGCGGAAGGGCGCGTACGACAGGTCGTCGAGCCGGTCCGGCCGCCACGGCGACTGGCCCCAGTCCTGGCCGGTCTGGTTGAAGTGGTCGGGCGGGGCGCCGACGCTGACCCCCTGGGCGAACAGGTTGCCGTAGGTCCAGGCCTCGGCGCTCTGCTTGCTCACGCCGACCGCGAGGTCGCTCATGATCCCGATCCGCATCCCCGAGTCGCGGGCCACCGACTGGGCGGCCCGCAGCTGGATGTCGGCCACCCACTGGATCCACTCGTAGAAGGCGATGTCGGCGGCGTGCTGCTCGGCGAAGGCCGCCACCTCCGGCGAGGACGGACGGTGGTACTCCACCGGCCACTCCCGCCAGTTGGTGCCGTGCTCGGTGACCAGCGCGCACCAGGTGGCGAACTGGGTCAGCGCGCGTCCCTCGCGCCGGACGAAGTCCTCCAGCGCCATCCGGCGCACCGGACGCAGCCCGGCCTGGTGGATGATCCGCAGCGCCGGAAGCTTGTAGTTCCAGATCGTGTCCCTGTCGATCAGGGGCTGGTCTGCCAGCGCCTCCTTCAGCTCGGCCTTGAGCTGCTGGATCTGGCGGCGCTCCGGCTCGTCGAGCTGGCCGTACTCCGGCAGCTGTTCGGGCCGGACGTAGAGCGGGTTCACGAACCGCCGGCTGGACGGCAGGTACGGCGACGGCTCCAGCGGCGGCTGCGGCTCGGCGGCGTGCAGCGGGTTGATCAGGATGTAACTGGCGTACTGCTGGGTGGCCGCCCAGGTCGCGAGGTCGCTGAGGTCGAGCAGATCGCCGATCCCCCAGGAGTCCTCGGAGCGGACGCTGTAGAGCTGGACGGCGTAGCCCCAGGCCCGCTTGTCGCCCATCGTGGCCGGGAAGCCGAGGAACTGCGGGCTCACCACGAGGGTGCTCTCGCTCGGTCCCGCGGCGGTGTCGGCGTGCAGCCGGTGGTAGCCGAGCGGGAGGTCGCCGGGCAGCTCGAAGGCAGCCTCACCGATCAGGGCGCCGTCGATCCAGCGCGGCGGCTCGTCGTGGCCGACCTGCGGGACGTCACGCCAGCCGCCCTCCTCGAGCCGGATGCCGACGTTGATCCACTCGCCGTGCGGGACGTGGACGTAGATCCGGTGCGGGCGTCCCTCCCTGGTCACCACGCACGGCGGCAGCACCCGCGTCCACGTCCGGTTGCGCCACGCCTGGAGCGCCTCGGCCGCCCGTTCCGGGTCGGAGGCGTCGACGTCCATGCTGGCGAGGATGCCGATCATCGTGTCGTCGTCGATGGTGGTGTGGCGGCCCTTCCAGTCCCAGAACTCGGTGGCGATGCCGAAGGCTGCTGCCAGCTCGTAGAGCATGGGATTGGACAGGGCCATGGGGCGCAAGGCTTTCGGTGAGGGCGGGCGCTAACCCGCTGGTGTGCGACCCGGAAACGATACCTTCCTCAGCCGACTTCGAAAGAAACCAGCAGCCGCCGCAGCGCGTCGGCGAGCTGGTCGCGGGTGGCCGGATCCACCTTGGCGAGCAGGAGCCGCTCGAAGTCGAGCAGGTCGGCGAGGGCGGCGCTGACCCGCGCCATGCCCTCGGGGGTGAGCCGGACGCGGACCCCGCGCCGGTCGTCGGTGTTCGGCTCCCTGGCGACCAGGCCCTTGTGCTCCAGCCGGTCGATCCGGTTGGTCATGGTGCCGGAGGTGGACAGTGTCTGGCGGGTCAGCTCGCCCGGGGAGAGGACGTAGGGCGGTCCTTCGCGGCGCAGCGCCGCCAGCACGTCGAACTCCCAGACCTCGAGGTCATGGGCGGCGAAGGCGGTGCGCCGGGCGAGGTCGAGGTGGCGGGAGAGCCGGCTGACCCGGGACAGCACCTCCATCGGCGAGACGTCGAGCGCGGGCGCCTCACGGCGCCAGGCCCTGACTATCGCGTCCACCTCGTCAGCCACTGCACCTCCCGGTGTTTCGACATCAAGATAACACCGCAGGGCGTATTCCCGCCCTTCTCCACGTGGTTGCCCGCCCCGCGCGCCGGGCGGCGGCGGCTACTGTACGAACGTTCCGGAGCCGCCGGGACGTCGCGAGGGGGTGAGGCGATGCCACCGCTGGACACCGATACCGGTTCTCCCGGGCAGCCCGAGGTGCTGCGGCTGGCTGCCTTCGCGCTGGACGGGGCCGGCGGGAACCCTGCCGGAGTCGTCACCGACGCCCGGGGCCTCACGGAGGCCCGCATGCTGGACCTCGCCGGTCAGGTCGGCTACTCCGAGACCGCCTTTCTGCTGCCCGGGCCGGACCCGCGCCGGTTCGGGGCCCGCTACTTCTCCCCATACGCCGAGGTACCGTTCTGCGGCCACGCCACCGTCGCGGCGGCCGCCGTCCTCGCCGGGCGGGCAGGCACCGGCGTGTTCCGGTTCGACACCCCGGTCGGCGAGGTTCCGATCGACACCGCCACCGCCGGCGGCTCGGTGCTCGTGAGCTTCACCAGCGTGCCGCCCCAGGTCAGGCCGCTGGCGGACGCGGTGGCGGAGGAACTGCTCGGGTTGCTCGGCCTGACCCGCGACGACCTGGACCCGGCGCTGCCCCTGCTCGAGGCGTTCGCCGGCAACTGGCACCCGGTCGTGGCGGTGGCCGACAAGGCCAGGTTCGACGGCTTCGGCTTCGACCCGGCAGCCGTCCGCCGGCTGATGGATCGCGAGGGCTGGCGGGGAACGGTGACCGTGGTGCACCGCCGGGCACCCGAGCTGTTCGAGGCCCGCAACCTGTTCCCGGTCGGGGCCATCACCGAGGACCCGGCCACCGGCTCGGCAGCCGCCTCGCTCGGCGGCTACCTGCGCGCCCTCGGCGGGCAGCCTGCCGGCTTCGAAATCCGGCAGGGCCACCACGTCGGGCGTCCCAGCCGGCTGCTGGTCGAGGTGCCGCCGTCCGGCGGGATCAGGGTGAGCGGGCGGGTCACCGGCATCTCCGACTGACCGGGCTCGACATCAACGCTGGTCAGCAGGCCCCGTCGCGACGGCGTCGGCCTCCGCCAGGCTCACCGAGTGGTTCTGCAGCGCGCCGATCCGTCCGGCCGCGACCGCGGCCACGAGCAGCAGCCCCACCATCGCCGCCATGACGAGCCCGAACGCGAGGTCGGGCCGGGCCAGCGTGACCGCATAGATGGTTCCGGCCAGGCCGCCGAGCAGGGCGTTGCCGAGCGCCTCGCCGACCTGCAGGGACGAGGTGTTGCGTCCCAGCGCGGCGGGCGTCGAGATCTGCATCACGGCCAGCGCGGTGCTGGTGTGCGCCAGCCCCATCCCGCCGCCGGCCAGCGTCCAGCCCGCGAGGATGAGCCACAGCGGGGTGGCGGCGACGAAGCCGCCGACCGCCACCGCTGCCACCCCGGCAGCGGTGAGAACCGTGCCGAGGACGACGATGGTGTCGCGCCGGATCCGCAGCCACGGGCGGGACTGCACCCAGCCGCCGATCGACCAGCCGATCGAGCCGGCCATCACCCCCAGCGCCGCCACTTGCAGGTCCAGTCCCACCACGGTGACCAGCATCAGCGGCAGGAACGCCTCCGCGCCGTAGAACGCTCCCGACAGCAGCGTCCGGACCGTCACGACGGCGGACAATCCCCCGGCCCAGGGCCGGTAGCCGGCGGGCATCAGGGTGGGCAACCCCCACACGAGAAGAGCGATCCCGGCGACGAGCCAGACCAGCGAGAGCGGTTCCAGGTGCTGCCCCGCCCACTGCACGAGGGCGGCACCGCCGGCGATCATCGCCGCCATCACCATCGGACGGACCGCCCCGGTGGCCGGCGGGTGCGGCGGCGGCAACTGCACCCGACGCAGCGGCACCAGGACCAGGGCATTGGCGATCAGCAGCAGCGGCAGCACCGACCAGAACACCCACCGCCACGACCAGGTCTGGGCCAGCCACGCGGCCAGCACCGGCCCGACGAGGGTGGGCACCATCCACGCGATCGAGAACCCTGTCATCACCCGTGCCTGCTCGCGGGGCTCGTAGGCCAGTCCGACGAGGATCATCACCGAGACGTTGATCGCGCCCGCGCCCAGGCCCTGGATGAACCGGGCGAGCACCAGCAGGGCCATCGACCCGGCGATCGCGGCGCAGACCAGGCCGACAGCGAAGACCACCACGCCGGCGACCATCGGGACCACAGGGCCGATCCGGTCGGAGACCTGTCCGGCCGCCACGATGGTGAAGGTCTGCGCGATGACGAACCCCGTGAACGCCCAGGCGTAGACCTCGGGCTGGCCAAGGTCGGCCACCGCCGCGGGCATCGCCGCCAGCACCGCCATGAACTCGAAGGCGATCGCCGCGATGCACAGCAGCAGGCCCGCCGTCAGCGCACGCCGGGTGCCCCGGGCGGCCGCGGCGTCGTCCATCTGCTCCTCCTGGGGTCGGTAGGATGAGCATGGCACGTCCATCAGCGCCACAGCGCGACGTCGGCACCGCAGAGGGGATTCCATGACCGAGCAGCCGGGCACCGCGACCATCATCAAGGAACGCACCCGCACTGACGAGCGCACCGAGTACCGGCTCGACGAGGGCGACCATGAGCGCTTCTCGCACTTCGTCGACAAGAGCAAGCTGACCGAGGCGATGGTGATGGGCACCCCGGTGATCGCGCTCTGCGGCAAGGTGTGGGTCCCGTCCCGCAACCCCGACCGCTACCCGGTCTGCCCCGAGTGCAAGGAGATCTGGGAGTCGCTGCGCCCCGGCGCCGACTCCTGAGCCCCCGGGGCCCTTCCAGCTCCCTCGGAAACCGGTTGATAACGGGCTCCCGAGGGCAATCCTCCCTCGGCGCCGGTGCTTCTACCGGTCTTCGGGCGGTCAGTGCAGCGGCTCGTCCGCGGGCAGGATCTCCAGCCGCGGGTACTCCGGCTTCCACATCCGCTGGTAGATGTCGTTGACCGGGTCGGTCAGCGGACGGCGGGCGAAGCCCTGCTCGACCGCGCACTGGGCTACCGCCATCGCCACCGTCGCCGACACCAGGCGCAGGTCGCTCATGGACGGCAGCAGCGAGGCCCCCGGCCGGTACTGGTTGGCCAGCCCGGCCAGCGCGTCGGCAGCCCGGTAGATCATCTCGTCGCTGACCCGGGTCGACTGGACGGTGGCCACCCCGAGCCCGAGGCCGGGGAAGATCAGCGCGTTATTGGCCTGGGCGATGGTGTGGTAGACCTCCCCGTGCCGGATCGTGCCGAAGGGGCTGCCGGTGGCGATCAGGGCGCGGCCGTCCGTCCACTCGAGCAGGTCGGCGGGCAGCGCCTCGATGTGGCTGGTCGGGTTCGACAGCGGCATGATGATCGGCCGCTCGCAGGTCTCGGCCATCGCCTGCACCACCTCGCGGGTGAACGCCCCGTAGTGGGCCGAGGTGCCGATCAGCATGGTCGGCTTCACCGCGCGGACGGTCTCCAGCAGCGAGATCC
>JAEYUH010000084.1 GCA_023432725.1 Actinomycetes bacterium
ACCGAAGGGATCACGCCATGACCATCCTGCACGTCGCCACCTCCGGCTCGGACCGGGCACCCGGCACCGAGCAGGAGCCACTGCGGACCATCAGCCGCGCGGCCGCGCTCGCCATGCCGGGCGACACAGTGGTGGTCCACGCCGGGCAGTACCGGGAGTGGGTCAAGCCGGCCCGCGGCGGGCGCAGCGAGCGGGAACGGATCACGTACCGCGCCGCCGACGGCGAGCACGTGGTCATCAAGGGTTCCGAACGGGTCACCGGCTGGGTGCGCGAGGGGGGCGCCGTCTGGCGGGTCGAGTTGCCCAACGCGATGTTCGGCGACTTCAACCCCTACGCCCAGGAGCTCTTCGGTGACTGGCTCGCCAGGCCGCGGTCTCCGCAGGCCCGGCACCTGGGCGAGGTCTACCTCAACGGGCGCAGCTTCTTCGAGGCGGACGACCGCGCGGCCCTGACCGACCCGCCGACGCGCCACGAACTGCTCGACGACTGGACGGAGCTGCCGGTCGCCGTCCACGACCCCGACCAGACCCGCTACCTGTGGTACGCGGAGGTCGGCGACGCGACCACCACCATCTGGGCGAACTTCCAGGACGCCGACCCCAACGGCGAACTGGTCGAGATCAACGTCCGGCGCTCGGTCTTCTACCCGACCCGGCACCACCTCGACTACATCACGGTCAGCGGCTTCGAACTCGCCCACGCCGCCTGCCCGTGGACCCCGCCCACCGCTGACCAGCCCGGCCTGATCGGCCCCAACTGGGCGAAGGGGTGGATCATCGAGGACAACGACATCCACGACGCGAAGTGCTCGGCCGTCTCGCTGGGCAAGGAGGCGTCCACCGGCCAGAACTACTCCGCCGAGCGCGGCGACAAGCCGGGCTACCAGTACCAGCTCGAGTCGGTGTTCAGCGCCCGGCAGATCGGGTGGGACGCCGAGCACATCGGTGGCCACGTGGTGCGTCGCAACACCATCCACGACTGCGGCCAGAACGCGATCGTGGGACACCTCGGTTGCGTGTTCTCCACGATCGAGGACAACCACATCTTCAACATCGCGCTGAAGCGTGAGTACTACGGCTACGAGATCGCCGGCATCAAACTGCACGCCGCGATCGACGTCGTGATCCGCGGCAACCTGATCCACGACTGCTCGCTCGGCACCTGGCTCGACTGGCAGGCCCAGGGCACCCGGTACACCCGCAACGTCAACTACTCCAACAGCCGTGACCTGTTCGTGGAGGTCAGCCACGGGCCGTACCTCGTCGACCACAACGTGTTCACCGCGCCCGCCTCCCTCGAGATCTTCAGCCAGGGCGGGGCCTACGTGAACAACCTGATCACCGGCCTGCTCCGGATCGAATCGGTGCTGGACAGGGCGACGCCCTACCACCGTCCGCACAGCACCCAGGTGGCCGGCTACGGCGTGATCCAGGCCGGCGACGACCGGTTCCTGCACAACGTCTTCCTCGGTTCCCAGCGGCCGGGCTACCGGACCAACCCGACAGGGGTGGCCGCCACCGGCCTAGGGACCGCCGTCTACGACGGCCACCCGGCAGGCGGTGAGGAGTACCGCCGTGAGCTCTCGAACCGGCCGCCGGGTGACCACGCTCGCTTCCTGAGCGTCCAGCAGCCGGTCTACCTGCGGGGAAACGCCTATGCCGCCGGGGCCACCCCGTTCGCCGGGGAGAAGGGCGCCCACACGCTGGAGGGCGGCGCGACGGCCCGCGTCGTGGCCGACGGCGACGCCGTGTGGCTCGAGGTCGACCTGCCGGCCGGCTTCGACGACGTCAGGGCAGCACCGGCCCAGGCCTCCGACCTGCCTGCGGTCCGGCTGTGCGGCGCTCACTTCGAGGAGCCGGACGGCTCCCCGGTCGGGCTCGACCTCGACCTCGCCGGCGAGCGGAAGGATCCGGGTCTCACCTACCCGCCGGGACCGCTGACCTCGCTACGCGCGGGTAGCAGCCGTACCCAGCTGCGCTAGCGGCCCGGCTCGACAGGTCCGGACGCCGGACCGGGGCGGCGCGGCCATGACCGGTAGCGCGCCCTGACCTCGGCCACGTCCGGGACGCCGTCGGTGGCATTCCCGACGAGCAGCGAACTGGCTGCCGCGCCGATCCCGGTCTCGATCGCCGCGGCGAGGCCGCCGCCCTCCCAGGCCGTGTACACCACGCCGGCGGCGAAGGCGTCACCCGCCCCGGTGGTCGTCACGATCCGGTCGGGATCCAGGGCCAGGGCGTGCCGGACCACCCACTCCCCCGAACTCGCCAGTCCCACCGCGCCCGCCGACCAGTGGATCACCGCCCAGGTCGAGACCCCCAGTTCGAGCAGGGCGGACGCCGCGCGGCGCAGGACGTCAAGGTCCGGCGCTACCGGATCCACCAGCTCGACCCCGGTCGTGCGGCAGGCCTCGACCTCGTTGACGATGCAGTAGTCGGTGTGGCGCAGCGCAGCGGGCACTATCTGCCGGAACCGGTCGGACTGCTCGCTGACGACGTCGATGGAGGTGCGCAGGCCGTGCTGCTTCGCTGTCGCGAGCACCCTCGCCAGCCCGGTGCCGTAGACGGGGTCCGCCGCGTCCAGGGCGTCCAGCAGCAAGGCGTAGCCGATGTGCAGCAGGTCGGCGTCCAGCCGGGCGAAGTCGAAGTGGTCGGGGCACAGCAGGGCGTTCGCGCCCCGGTAGTGGAAGAACGTGCGGGTCGCGGCGGCGGCGTCCTCCATCACGTCGGTGAACGAGGTGCGGCCGGCCCTGTGGAGCTGGCCGGTGTCGATGCCCGGGTAGCTGTCGAGCCGCCGGGCCAGGAAGTCCCCTGCCTCGTCCTCCCCGACCACCCCCACCACCGGGATCCGGAGACCGGGATCCAGCCGCGCAAGGTCGATCGCGCAATTGCAGAGCAAACCGCCGGGCGCGGTCTCCACCGAGTGGATCGTGGTGAGCGCGGAGGCGGCAGGGTAGGTCCCGATCCGCTTGTAGTGGTCGACCAGGGCGTTGCCCGCCACAGCTATCCCCGCCACCTCGTCCCTCCGGTCCACGTGCCTGACCCATCCTTGCAGCAGCCGGACGCAGACACCCGGATTCGCAGCAATGCCCGGTGGACGCCGGCAGGCCTCGGTACGGTGCCCTCGTGGGGTTCAACGTGCGGGCAGCGGTGGCGGCGGTGCTGGTCGTCCTGCTCGCCGGCTGCACCGGGCAGTACCTCAGGCCGCCCGTGCCGTCCCGGGACGCCCCGGAGAGCCTGACCCAGACCGCCACCTTCTTGTCGGTGGTGGACGGCGACACGATCAGGACCAGCGCGGGCACCGTCCGGATCCTGGGCATCGACACCCCCGAACGCGGCGAGTGCGGCCACGACGAGGCGTCGGCCGAGATCGGACGGGTGCTGCGCAAGGGAGACCCGGTGACCGTGGAACTGCCGCAGGGCGAGAACGACCGCGACCGTCACGGCAGGCTGGTGCGTTACGTCATCACAGCTGCCGGCGTCGACCTGGGGATGCTGCAGCTGGAGGCTGGGCACGCCATCGCGCGGTACGACTCGACCGACGGGTACCCCGCCCATCCGCGCGAGGCTGCCTACCACGCCGCGCAGGTAGCTACGACGGCCGAGGACGGGGCGGTGGTGACCAGTTCCTGCCGGACCGGCATCGTGCCGGTGGCGGAGCCGGTCGGCACCTGGTGGGAGCAGTACCGGTCCTGCGGGAAGCTGAAGAAGAACACCGTCGGCCACCCGACCGGCCCGTTCTCCCGCGACGACCCCGCCGAGGCGGAGATCTACGACTGGTTCGCGCACCGGACCGGGAACAACGGCGACGGGGACGGGGACGGCCTGGCCTGCGAGTGACCGCGTCCCTGCTCAGCGGAAGTCGCGCGAGTTGTGCCTGAGCCCGATCGGCAGGGGTTCCAGCCGGTCAGCGAGCAGGTTGGTGACCCCCTCGGGGGAACGCTCGAGGATGCCCCGCACGATCAGCGCCGACGACTCCCTCGCCACCCTGCGGTAGCGCTGCCACACCCCCGGTGAGCAGATCACGTTCACCAGGCCGAACTCGTCCTCGAGGTTCACGAAGGTGATGCCCGAGGCGGTGGCCGGCCGCTGCCGGTGGGTCACCAGCCCCGCCGCCTCGACCCTGCGGGACGGTTCCGCGGTGCGCAGTTGCGCCGACGTCAGCACCCCGCGCGCGGTGAGCCGCTGCCTGACGTGGCTGATCACGTGGTCCCCGGTGGAGACCCCTGTCGACCACAGGTCGTCGGCGAGCACCTCGAAGGCGCTCGGCTCGCTGAACAGCGGCGGCTGCAGCGTCGACACCGTCCCCGGCAGGCTGTCGGCCTGGTCGAGGGCTGCCGTCCCTGCCCGCCACAGCGCCTGGCGTCGGCTCAGCCCCAGGCAGTCGAAGGCGCCGGAGGTGGCCAGCGCGGCCAGCTGCGCCTCGGTGAGCCCGGCCCTGCGGGCGAGATCCTCCATCGAGGAGTACCGGCCGCCCGCCGCACGTTCTGCCACGATCCGGGTCGCCACCCCGGTGCCGATCCCCCTGACCTCGGCCAGTCCCAGCCGCACCGCGAAGTGGGCGTCCCTGCGGTGGGCAGCAGCCTCGTCCGGAGCGGTCGGGTCGAACTCGCCGACCGGCGGCTGGTGGCGGCTGAGGCAGGCGTCCAGGCCGGTAGCCGCAGCGGCGTCACCCAACGGCTCCAGACCGGCATCCACCCCCGAGCGCGCCAGGTCTGGTCGCAGCACCTCGACACCGTGCCTGCGGGCGTCGGCGGTCAGGGTCTCGGGCGAGTAGAAGCCCATCGGCTGGGCCCTCAGCAGGCCGGCGAGGAAGGCCGCAGGGTAGTGCAGCTTGATCCAGGAACTGGCGTACACCAGCAGTGCGAAGCTCAGCGAGTGGGACTCTGCGAAGCCGAAGTTGGCGAAGGCCTGGATCTGACGGTAGATGGTGTCGGCCGCCTCCCCCACCAGCCCGTTGCGTTCCATCCCCGCGTACAGCCGCTCCCTGACCGCCTCGATCCGCTCCAGGCCGCGCTTGGAGCCCATCGCGCGGCGCAGCAGATCGGCGTCCTCCCCCGAGCACTCCCCGACAGCCATCGCCATCTGCATCAGCTGCTCCTGGAACACCGGCACCCCCAGCGTCCGCTTCAGAACGGGTTCAAGCTTGGGGTGGAGGTAGGTGACGGGCTCCTTGCCGAGCTTGCGGCGCACGAACGGGTGGACGGCGCCGCCCTGGATCGGCCCGGGACGGACCAGCGCTATCTGCACCACGAGGTCGTAGAAGCGACGTGGCTGCAGCCGGGGCAGCAGGCCGATCTGAGCCCGCGACTCGACCTGGAACACCCCGATCGAATCGGCCCTGCACAACATGTCGTAGACGGCCTTCTCCTCCTTCGGCAGGGTGGCCAGCTCCCACTCCTCGCCCGTGGCACCGCGGACCAGGTCGAAGCAGTACTGCAGCGCGGCCAGCATGCCGAGCCCCAGCAGGTCGAACTTCACCAGCCCCATCCAGGCGGCATCGTCCTTGTCCCACTGGATCACCGTCCGGTCGGCCATCCGGGCGTGCTCGATCGGCACCACCTCGCCGACCGGACGCTCGGTGAGCACCATGCCCCCGGAGTGGATCCCCAGGTGGCGCGGCGCCTTGAGCAGGCTGGTGGCGAGTTCGGCAACCGCGGGCGGGATGTCGTTGTCGGCGTCGGAGGTGACAGGCCCGCCCCAGCGCTCCACCTGCCGGGAGAAGGCGTCCTGCTGGCCGGTGCCGTAGCCGAGCGCCCTGGCGATGTCGCGCACGGCGTTCTTGGGGCGGTACTGGATGACATTGCAGACCTGGGCGGCCCGCTCGCGTCCGTACCTGTCGAACACCCACTGGATGATCTCCTCGCGCCGGTCGGAGTCGAAGTCGACGTCGATGTCCGGCTCCTCCTCGCGCAACGAGGAGAGGAAGCGCTCGAACGGCAGGCCGTAGAAGATGGCGTCCACGGCTGTGATGTTGAGCAGGTAGCAGACCGCCGAGTTCGCCGCCGACCCACGGCCCTGGCACAGGATGCCGCGGCGCCGCGCCTCGGCGACGATGTCGTGGACGATCAGGAAGTAGCCGGGGAAGTCCTTGGCCTCGATGACGTCCAGTTCGTGCGCGATGCGCTGCCGGGCCGCCTCGTCGAGGTCGGGGTACTTGGTGGCGGCACCCTGCCAGACCAGGTGGCGCAGCCACGACATCGGGGTGTGGCCTGCCGGGACCTCCTGCTTGGGCAGGGCGGGCCTGGCCCGGCGCAGCGGGAAGGCGAGCCGGTCGGCCAGCTCCACCGTCCGCTCCACGGCCCCCGGGTAGCGGCCGAACCGGGCCAGCATCTCGGCCCCCGAGCGCAGGAAGGCGGTCCCTGCCGCCGGCAGCCAGCCGTCCAGCTCGTCCATGCTGCGGTTGGCCCGGATCGCGGCCACCGCCTGTGCCAGCCGGTGCCGGGACGGGGTGGCGTAGTGGACGTTGCCGGTGGCCACCACCCCGACCCCCGCCCGGGCGGCGAGTGCTGCCAGGGCGTCGTTGTGGGTGGAGTCCAGCGGGTGGCCGTGGTCGGTCAGCTCGACGAACACGGTGCCGAACCGCTCGGTGAGTTCGGCGAGCTCGCGGGCAGCGGCCTCGGGGCCGGACGTGAGCAGCCCCTGCCGGACCGCCCCCTTGCGGCAGCCGGTCAGCACCACCCAGTGCCCACCGGCCTGCTCGGTCAGCTCGTCCAGGTGGTAGACCGGACGGCCCTTCTCGCGTCCGGCCAACTGGGCGTGGGTGAGCGCCCCGGCCAGCCGGTGGTAGCCCTCCTCGCCCTCGGCGAGCACCAGCAGATGGGTGCCTGCCGGATCGGGGTTGCCTGCCTGCGGGGACGGCAGGTCGAGGGACAGCTCGGCGCCGAAGACCGTCTTCACCGCGGTGGTCTCGGCGGCCTCGGCGAACCTGACGATGCCGTACAGCCCGTCGTGGTCGGTCAGCGCCAGCCCGTGCAGCCCCAGCCGCTCGGCCTCCTCCACCAGCTCGGCGGGCCCTGAGGCACCGTCGAGGAAGGAGAAGGATGAGTGGGCGTGCAGTTCGGCGTACGGGACGGCGTCCGCCGGCCGCTGGATCGACGGCGGCCGGTACGGACCGCGCTTCCAGGAGAAGGGAGCGTCGCCCTCGCCCACCGGCCTGCGGCCCGACAGTGTCCCCTCGATCTGCGACCACGGCACCGGGGGGTTGTGGTAGGCCATCAGTCGTACCTCCCCTCGGCCCACCAGCCGTCGTCGTCCAGCACCAGCAGCCAGGCCCCGCCGGTGTCGTCGGCGACCTGGAACCGGCAGCCCTTCCTGCTCCGCTCCGGATCCCAGCCGCGCTCGGCCACCGGCCACGGGCCCGCCCAGCCGGCCAGCCGCAGCCGGGCAGCGCCGACGGCCAGCACGGCGGGCGTCCCGGTCAGCAGCAGCCGGTCGTCGACCCGCACCCTGACGCCGTCGGCGTCGACCACCTCGACCGGCCTGCGGTCGGGGAAGACGGTGGCCGGCAGCGGGTCGGGCAGACTGCCGGGCCAGGGCCGGTCGGTCGGCTGGCGCAGCACCGTCCGGTCGCCCCACGGGACCAGTACCTGCCGCTCCGCCAGCCACCGGCCGCCGCCGATCACCGGGGTGAGGACGCCCTCGTGGCCGAGCATCGCCTGCACCCTTGACAGCACGTGGTGCACCTTCTCGTCGGCGCCGGAGCCGAACAGGCCGGGGGCGTGGCCGGCCAGTCCGTCCACCGCCACAGGCTCGAGCCGAACCCTGACCAGCCCGCTGCCGATGGTGGTGCCGGCGGCCGCCTGCAGCTGCCAGCGCACCCGGTCGACGACGGCGGCGGCGTCGAAGCAGGCCGGGTGCAGCCACACCCGGTCGCTGTGCTCGCCCTCCTCGGCGGCAAGCCGGACCAGCAGTTCGGTGCACACCAGGTTGGCTGCGGCCAGCCCGGCGATGAAGCTCTCGGCGGTGGCCCGGACGCTGAACGCCACCTGTTCGACAAGGGTCAGGGCGGGCTCGAAGTCGACCTGCCGGGCCAACTCGGGCGGCGGTACCCGCGGGGTGACGCCACGGGAGTCGAGCCCGCCAGCCAGGGCGTGCAGCCTCGCTCCGTGGTCCCCGAACCGGTCCCGGACGCTGGCCGCGTCCAGTGCAGCGAAGTCACCGAGCCGGCGGATCCCCAGCCGGGGCAGCAGGCCGGCCAGTTCGGTGTCGCCCA
>JAEYUH010000096.1 GCA_023432725.1 Actinomycetes bacterium
CACCGGCACGTCGAGCTCGTAGATGAACTTCTTCAGGTTGAGCGGTTCGTCGACCTTCGAGACGTGCTCGGCCGAGACGGTGGTGCCGCGGATCACGAAGAAGTCCAGCGCGGCCTTCTCCACCACGGACGCGAACTGGACGCACGTCTGCGGCGACAGGGAGCCCGCCACCGGCACCCCCGCCGCCCTGATTTCGGCGATCCGCTCGGTGATCAGCTCGCCCTTGATCGGCTCGGAGTACACCTCCTGCATCCGCCGGGTGGCGGTCACCTGGTCCTCGATGCCGGCGAGCTCCTCGAGCAGCGGCAGCGGGTCGGCGTACCGGGTCCACAGCCCGCCGAGGTTGAGCACGCCCAGCCCGCCCAGCCTGCCGAAGGCGATGGCGGTCGCCGGCGACATCACCGAGTCCACCGGCGCGGCCACGATCGGGAAGTCGAAGGACAGCGCGTCGATCCGCCAGGCGAGGTTGACCTCCTCGATCCCGCGGGTGCGACGGTTGGGGACGATGGCGATGTCGTCGAACCCGTAGACGGGCACGGCGCGCTTGGAGCGCCCGATGTCGATCATGTTGCCTCTGGCTTCCTTGCTCAGGACTTGGTGGAGTAGTTCGGCGCCTCGATGGTCATCTGGATGTCGTGCGGGTGCGACTCGCGCAGACCCGCCGCGGTGATCCGGACGAAGCGCCCCTTCTGGTGCAGTTCGGGGATGGTCGCCGCGCCGGTGTAGAACATCGACTGCCGCAGGCCGCCGACCAGCTGGTAGGCGACTGCCGACAGCGGTCCGCGGAACGGCACCTGCCCCTCGATCCCCTCCGGCACCAGCTTGTCGTCGGCGTCGATGTCGCCCTGGAAGTAGCGGTCCCTGGAGTAGGACGCCTTCCGGCCGCGCTTGGCCATCGCGCCCAGCGAGCCCATCCCGCGGTAGGACTTGAACTGCTTGCCGTTGATGAAGACCAGCTCGCCGGGGCTCTCCTCACAGCCGGCCAGCAGGGACCCCAACATGACGGCGTCGGCTCCGGCGACCAGGGCCTTGGCGATGTCGCCGGAGTACTGCAGCCCGCCGTCGCCGATCACGGGGACGCCGGCCGGGCGGCAGGCCTGGGCGGCGTCGTGGATCGCGGTGACCTGGGGGACGCCGACCCCTGCCACCACGCGGGTGGTACAGATCGAGCCGGGCCCGACGCCGACCTTGACGCCGTCCGCCCCCGCCTCGACCAGGGCCCTTGCCCCTTCGTAGGTGGCGATGTTGCCGCCGATCACGTCCACCTCGCGGGCGTGCGGCTCGGCCTTCAGTCGGGCGATCATCTCCAGCACACCGCGGGAGTGGCCGTGCGCGGTGTCGACCACGAGCACGTCGACGCCGGCGTCGATCAGGCCCATCGCCCGATCCCAGGCGTCACCGAAGAACCCGATCGCGGCGCCGACCCGCAGCCTGCCCTGCGGGTCTTTGGAGGCCAGCGGGTAGCGGTCGGACTTCACGAAGTCCTTCAGGGTGATCAAACCCCGCAGCCGGTTGGTCGAATCCACCAGCGGAAGCTTCTCGATCTTGTGCTCGGCCAGCAGCTGGAGGGCGCGGTCGGGCTCGATCCCCGGCCAGCCGGTGACCAGCGGCATCTTGGTCATCACGTCGCGGACCAGCCGCTCCGGGTCCTCCTCGAAGCGCATGTCCCGGTTGGTGACGATGCCCAGCAGTTGGCGGGCCTCGTCCACCACGGGGATCCCCGAGATTCGGAACTGGGCGCACAGCTCGTCGGCTTCGCGGATGGTGGCGTCCGGGCCGATGGTGATCGGCTGGTCGACCATGCCCGCCTCGGAGCGCTTCACGAGGTCGACCTGGCGGGCCTGCTCGTCGGGGGACATGTTGCGGTGCAGGATGCCGATCCCGCCCTCGCGTGCCATCGAGATCGCCATCCGCGATTCGGTCACCGTGTCCATCGCCGAGCTGAGCAGCGGGAGTCGGACCTCGACGCGCCTGGAGATCCGGGTCGTGGTGTCCACCCCCGAGGGGATCACGTCGCTCTCGTTCGGCAACAGCAGCACGTCGTCGAAGGTCAGGCCGAGGGTGGCGAACGGGCCTGGGACGCCGGCCGGGGTGAGCTCGGAGGGTTCGGGCACAGGGCTCCCAATCTGTAGGCGTCGGCAGGCGCCCAGTCTACGTCACCGGGACTTGGCGGCCCGCATTGCCGAGAAGGCCCGATTCAGGTCGGGATGGGTGAAGCTGAACCCGTCTTCGAGCAGTCGCGCCGGGCGGGCCCGGGTGCTGGTGAGCAGTAATTCCTCGACGAACTGGCGTCCGAACAGCAGCCGGACGCCGAACAGCGGCAGCGGCACGAGGGTGGGCCGGTTGAGCAGCTGCCCGAAGGCGCGGGTCAGGGCGGCGTTCGTGACAGGCGTGGGGGAAGAGAGGTTCACCGGCCCGGTGAGTTCACTGGTCAGCAGCCAGGCCACGGCCCGCAGGTAGTCGTCGAGGCTGATCCAGGAGACGAACTGGCGGCCGCTCCCGATCCGGCCACCGAGGCCGGCGGCGAAGATCGGGCGCTGCCTGCCCAGGATCCCGCCGGTCGGGGTCAGCACCTGGCCGGTGCGCAACATGGCGGTCGGGACCGCGGCGTGCCCGGCTGCGGTCTCCCAGTCGTGGCACAGCTGGGCGAGGAAGCCACGGCCCTGGGGGCTCGCCTCGTCCACCACCTCGACGCCGGTGTCGCCGTAGTAGCCGATCCCCGACGCGTTCAGGAAGCGCTGGCAGCGGCCGTCGGGGTCGAGGCTGGTGACGATGGTGAGGGTGCTGGCGGTCCGCGAGCGGGTCAGTTCGGCCTTGCGCTCCCTCGTCCACCGGCCCCCCGCCAGCGGCGCCCCGGCGAGGTTGACCACGGCGTCGACGTCGTCCAGCCGCGGGGCGGCGATCCGGCCGGCGTCGGGATCCCAGTGCCGCTTGTCGGACGCGGTCGGCTTGCCGCGCACCAGCCTGACCACCTCGTGGCCCTGGCCGCGCAGATGCCGCGTGAGCGCTGTGCCCAGCAACCCCGAGCTTCCACCGATCGCTACCCGCATGGGCCGATCCTGCCACGTCATGCCAAGCCGGAGGGCGCAGCACGCAGCCTGTCCACCACGTGGCCACCCGGCACCACCGGTGGGGCCGCGAGCCGTCCACACCGACCTCGACGTGACCCCCGGCAGGGGCGAGACTGGGGTATGGACGCTGACCCGACCCGGGCGGTGAGCACCCTGCCTGCAGCGGCGCCCGACCCCTGCGTCCTGGACGCCGCCGAGGTTGCAGCGGGTCTCGGCGTCGACCCGGGCGTCGGCCTCAGTCCCGCCGAGGCCGCCCGCCGGCTGGCGGCGGACGGCCCGAACGAGTTGCGCGGCACCCCACCGGTGCCGGCCTGGCGCCGCCTGCTTCGCCAGTTCCAGGACCCGTTGATCTACCTGCTCTTCGTCGCGATCGCGATCGCCACGGTGGCGTGGCTGCTGGAGGGGGCGGCAGGGGTGCCGGTGGACGCGGTGGTGATCGCCGCGATCGTGGTGCTGAACGCGGTGATCGGCTTCGTGCAGGAGAACCGGGCCTCGGACGCGGTGGCGGCGCTGGCCGAGCTGACGGCGGCCACCTCGACGGTGCTGCGGGGCGGTGAACTGGTGTCCATCCCGTCGTCGGAGCTGGTTCGCGGCGACCTCCTCGTCCTGGCGGAGGGCGACTCGGTGGGCGCCGACGGCCGGCTGCTGCGGGCCACCGCGCTGCGCGTCCAGGAGGCCTCGCTGACCGGCGAGTCCGAGGCGACGGTCAAGGACGCGGCCACCCTCGCCGGGCTCGTCGAGCTGGGGGACCGGCGCAACATGGTGTTCAAGGGCACCGCGGTGGCGCAGGGGACGGGGCGGGCGGTGGTCACCGCCACCGGGATGGCGACCCAGATGGGCGCGATCGCTGACCTGCTGGACCGGACGGAGGAGGAGGAGAGCCCGCTCACCGTCCAGATCGCACAGGTCTCCCGCCTGCTCGGCATCGTCGTCATCGTGATCGCCGTGGTCGTGATGACTGCCCTCGCGCTGCTCAACGGGGTGTCGGGGGCCGAGGACGCGATCGCCATCCTGCTGCTCGGCGTATCACTGGCGGTGGCCGCAGTCCCCGAGGGGTTGCCCGCCATCTTGACGATCGTCCTCGCCCTCGGTGTCCAGCGGCTGGCGCGGCGCAACGCGGTGGTGAAGGAGCTCCACGCCGTCGAGACCCTCGGCTCGGCGTCGGTGATCTGCTCGGACAAGACCGGCACCCTGACCAAGAACGAGATGACCATCGAGCAGATCCGGACCGCGTCGGGCAGCGCGCAGGTGACAGGGGTCGGGTACCGGCCAGACGGCGAGGTGCTGCCGTCCGGTGCCGACGACCAGACGGCACTGCGCACCGAGGTCGTGATGCTGCTCACCGCCGGGTCGCTGGCCAACGACGCCCAGCTCTCCCAGCGGGACGGCGGCTGGCAGATCCAGGGTGACCCCACCGAGGCCGCCTTCCTGGTGGCGGCCCGCAAGCTTGAGGGTGTCGACGAGCGCGCCGGCCGCTACCACCGCGCCGGCGAGGTGCCCTTCACCTCCCAGCGCAAGATGATGTCGACCCTCGACGTTCGCGACGACGGCCGGACGGTGCTGATGGCGAAGGGTGCCCCCGACGTCCTGCTCGAGCGCTGCACCCACCTACAGGTCGGCAGCGAGGTGGTGACGCTGACCGGGGACGGTCGCGCGCGGGCGCTGGCCGATGTCGAGGCGCTGTCCTCGGCCGCCTTCAGGACCCTCGGTGTCGCCTACCGCCTGGTGGCGGAGGATCCGCCGGCCGAGCTGGACGAGTCGGTGGAGCAGGACCTGGTCTACCTGGGGGTGGTCGGCATCATCGACCCGCCCCGGGACGAGGCGCTCAGCGCGGTCGCCGACGCCCGCCGTGCCGGGATCCGCACCGTGATGATCACCGGCGACCACCCGATGACCGCGGCGCGGATCGCTGCCGACCTGGGGATGGCCGAGCCGGGGGAGGAGGCGGTCACCGGAGCCCGGCTGTCGGCCACCAGCGACGAGGACCTGGTCGAACTCGCGGACTCCGCCCGCGTCTACGCCCGGGTCTCTCCCGAGCACAAGCTGCGGATCGTGGACGCCCTGCAGGCGCGCGGTCAGATCGTCGCGATGACCGGGGACGGGGTGAACGACGCCCCCGCCCTGAAGACCGCCGACATCGGGGTGGCGATGGGCATCACGGGGACGGAGGTCACCAAGCAGGCGGCCCGGATGATCCTGGCCGACGACAACTTCGCCACGATCGTGGCCGCCGTCCGGCAGGGACGGGTGATCTTCGACAACATCAGGAAGTTCCTCCGCTTCCTGCTGAGCTCGAACATGGGCGAGGTCGCCACCGTCTTCTTCGGCGTCGTGCTGGCCGGGTTCATCGGGCTCGACCAGGGCGGCGAGGAGCTGGTGGTCCCGCTGCTGGCCACCCAGATCCTGTGGATCAACCTCGTCACCGACACCGCCCCCGCCCTGGCGATGGGGATCGACCCCGAGATCGACGACGTGATGGCCCGTCCGCCGCGCCCGATGCACGAGCGGGTGATCGACCGCAGGATGTGGGCCACCATCATGCTCACCGGCCTGGTCATGGGCGCGGTGACGCTGTTCACCCTCGACCTGTTCCTGCCCGGAGGTCTGGTCCACGGCTCCGATTCGCTGGAGGTGGCCCGGACGGCGGCGTTCACCACCCTCGTCCTCGCCCAGCTGTTCAACGCGCTCAACGCGCGCTCCGAAACCACCACGGCCTTGCGCCGGCTGTTCTCCAACCCGTGGCTGTGGGGGGCGATCGGCCTGACAGTGGTGCTGCAGGTGCTCGTGGTGAACCTGCCGCTGCTGCAGACCGCGTTCGGCACCGCCACCCTCCAACCTGTCCACTGGGCGGCCTGCGTGGGGCTGGCCTCGGTGGTGCTGTGGGCGGAGGAACTGCGCAAGCTCGTCCTGCGGGCCCGGGACGCGCGGGCCTAGGATCACTGACATGCCGCTGCTCGATCGCTACGCCGCCGACCCCGACCGCTACGACTCCATGACCTACCGCAGGGTCGGCAGGTCAGGGCTGCACCTGCCGGCCATCTCCCTCGGCCTGTGGCACAACTTCGGCGACGACACCCCGTTGCAGCGGCAGCGGGACATCCTGCGTCGCGCTTTCGACCTGGGCATCACCCACTTCGACCTGGCCAACAACTACGGGCCGCCCTACGGGTCGGCCGAGATCAACGCCGGGCGGATCCTCGCCGAGGACTTCGCCGCCCACCGCGAGGAGCTGGTGATCTCGACCAAGGCCGGCTGGGACATGTGGCCGGGTCCCTACGGCAACCTCGGGTCGCGCAAGTACCTGCTCGACTCCCTCGACCAGTCACTGCGGCGGCTGCGGCTCGACCACGTCGACATCTTCTACCACCACCGTTACGACCCCGACACCCCGCTCGAGGAGACGATGGGGGCGCTGGACGCCGCCGTCAGGTCCGGCAAGGCCCGCTACGTCGGGATCTCGTCCTACTCCGCGGAGCGGACCCGGGAGGCGGTCAGGATCCTGCGTGAGCTCGGCACGCCGCTGCTCATCCACCAGCCCAGCTACTCGATGCTGAACCGCTGGATCGAGGAGGAGCTGCTCGACGTCCTGGGTGAGGAGGGCGTGGGCTGCATCGGGTTCTCCCCGCTCGCCCAGGGGATGCTCACCGCGAAGTACCTGGACGGGGTGCCGTCGGGTTCGCGGGCCACCCAGGGCAAGTCGCTGTCGGACGCGATGCTCTCCGAGGAGACGCTGGCCCACGTCCGGGCCTTGAACGAGATCGCCACCGGACGGGGCCAGACCCTCGCCCAGCTGGCGGTCGCGTGGGTGCTGCGGGATCCGCGGGTGACCTCCGCGCTGGTCGGCGCCTCCAGCGTCGCCCAGCTCGAGGACACCGTCGCCGCGCTGAGTCGTGCCGACTTCACCCCGGACGAACTCGCCGCCATCGACGCCCACGCCGTGGACGCGGGCATCAACCTGTGGCGGGGCCCCAGCACCGCCTAGGGTTTCACCACGCCGTGCCAGATCGAGGTCTGGACGGCGTTCCAGTTCACGAACCCGACCGCGAGGCCGAACACCCAGCGCCGCTGGGTCCGGGTCAGGGGCACCAGCGCCAGCAGCGCAAGGCTCCACGGCAGGTACCACGGGTGGAGCGCCTGGCCGAGCACTGCCACGGCGAGCGAGCCCCAGGCCACCGCCGCCAGGGGCCGGTCGGCGAACCTGACCACCAGCCACCCGAGGCTGAGTGCGAGGACGCCGGTGCCGACGAGGCCGGCCACCCTCGCGACGGCCTCCGCATCGCCACCGGACCACCCGGCCAGCCAGGCCAGGCCCTTCGACATCAGGGCGAGCGGCGCGGGGGTGGGGGCCTTGCCCATCAGGTCGAGTCCACCGACCCAGCCGAACCCGAGCCCCGACCCGAGACAGATCGCCACGAAGGTGCCCACGGTGACGGCGGTGGCCAGCGCCGTCCGGGTTCCCAGCAGCCACAGCCGTCTCGCCAGCGGGAGGCTCGCCAGTCGGGCCGCCACCGGCAACCCTGCGACCGCCACTACCGCCAGCCCCCCCTGCTGCTTCAGGGCCATCGCCACCCCCACCATCGCCGGGCCCACCAGCAGGCTCGTCCAGGTGGCGGGGAAGCGCAGCACCAGCAGGATGGCGCACAGCGTCACCGCGACCATCGGGGCGTCGTTGTGCGCCCCGCCCACGAAGTGCAGCACGAGCAACGGGTTGAGCAGGCCAAGCCACAGCACGCCGCGGCGGGGGCGCCCGACCAGCTCCGCCAGCCGGGGCAGGGCCCACGCGATCACCGCGAGTGAGGCCAGCACCGGAAGGCGCATCCCGATGACAGCCAGGTACGGATGGGCACCCGTCAGGGCCACCACCCCGGCGTGCACCAGGATGCTCAGCGGCGGGTAGGCGACTGTCGCGCCGGCCCACAACGGGTCCACCTGGCCGGCGATCGGCCCACCGGCACCGGCCAGGCCGACCTGGTAGGGGTCGAGGCCCTGGAGCCAGATCCAGCCCAGGTCGGCGTACAGCACCGCGTCGTTGCTCAGGACGGGCGGCACCGCCAGCAGCGGCAGGCTCCAGGCCAGCAGGATGAGGCCCGCCGAGCGCCACGACGGGTCGCCGGTAGGACGCAGCCGCCACCAGGCCCAGGTCAGCGCCGCCGTCCCCAGCCCGATCAGGATGCGGTTGACCGGGATCGGCACCATCGCGCCGAGCCAGGCGATGACGGGGTTGGGCCAGTAGCCGGCGAACGAGTACTCAGGGTGGGTGCTGCCCCAGGCCACCGCCGCCGACCCGAGCACCCCCAACCAGACGAACCGGCGCCACGAGGAGGTGGTCAGCTGCATGGCTCCTCGCTGCGTCAGGGGGCGGGTGAGGTCAGTGTAATGACGCTCTGGTGAGAAGCCGCGGGCGCACAGGCGCGGCTGGGTAACGATGGGGCCATGACGACGACAGGTGACGCCGTGCCGACGCTCAGCGGCATGGGGGCGCTGGTAGCTCCCGAGGGCACAGGATTCCGGGTCTGGGCCCCGCACGCCGACGCGGTCTCGGTGATCGGGTCGTTCAACGACTGGCAGCCCGACGTCCACCCGATGACCCACGAGGAGGGCGGCTACTGGTACGGCTTCGTGCCGGGTGCCCGGCCAGGCGACGAGTACAAGTTCGAGCTGGTGGCCGGCGAGCAGAGGCTGCAGAAGGTCGACCCCTACGCCGCGCAGGTCACCAGCTCGGTGGGCAACGGCGTGATCTACGACCACGACGGCTTCGACTGGCGCGGCGACGACTTCGCCTGCCCGCCGCACAACGAACTGGTGATCTACGAACTCCACATCGGCACCTTCGCCGGCGACGGCGCCGAGGACGGCGACGGCGAACTGGCCGATGTCGCCGACTCGCTCGACCACCTCGTCCGGCTCGGCGTGAACGCCATCCAGCTGATGCCGGTCGCCGAGTTCGCCGGTGACTACTCGTGGGGCTACAACCCGGCCCACATCTTCGCCGTGGAGAGCACCTACGGGGGCCCGAACGCGCTCAAGGCGCTGGTCAGGGCCGCCCACCGGCGCGGCATCGCGGTGATCCTCGACGTCGTCTACAACCATTTCGGCCCCAGCGACCTCAACCTGTGGCAGTTCGACGGCTGGAGCGAGAACGGCCTCGGCGGCATCTACTTCTACAACGACTGGCGCTCGGCGACGCCCTGGGGCGACACCCGTCCCGACTACGGCAGGGGAGAGGTGCGGCAGTTCATCCGCGACAACGCGCTGATGTGGCTGTCGCAATTCCACCTCGACGGCCTGCGTTACGACATGACGCCCTACATGCGCAGCGTGGACGCGTCCGGGATGGACATTCCCGAGGGCTGGAGCTTGTGCCGCTGGATCAACGACGAGATCCGTGCCACCTACCCCGACAAGATCCTGATCGCCGAGGACCTGCACTCCAACCCCGCGGTGACCTCGACGGCGCCCGACGGCGCCGCCTTCCACGCCCAGTGGGATGCGCGGTTCGTCCACCCGGTGCGGGGCGCGCTGGTGGTGTCCGACGACCGGTGGCGTGCCACCTCGGACGTGGGCGCCGCGATCAGCCACTCCTACGGCGACGCCTTCGCCCGGGTCGTGTACACCGAGTCGCACGATGAGGTGGCGAACGGGCGCGCGCGGGTGCCCCAGGAGATCGACCCGGACGACCCCACCGGCTACTACGCCAGGAAGCGCTCCACCCTCGGCGCGGGGCTGGTCTTCACCGCGCCCGGCATCCCGATGATCTTCCAGGGCCAGGAGTTCCTCGAGGGCGGCTGGTTCCGCGACACCGTCGGGGTCGACTGGGACCAGCGGGAGGAGTTCCACGGCATCGTCCGGCTGTACCGGGACCTGATCCGGCTGCGGCTCAACCGGACGGGGGTCACCGCGGGGTTGACCGGGCAGGGCGTGCTGGTCTTCCACAACAACGACGACGCCAACCTGATCGCCTTCCAGCGCTGGCGCGACCACGGCCCCGGCGACGACGTGGTGGTGGTCGCCAACCTGTCCGCGGTCACCCTGCTCGACTACCGGATCGGCTTGCCTGCCCCGGGTCACTGGCAGCTGGTCTTCAACAGCGACGCCGTGGTGTACAGCGACGACTTCGGCGGCGAGGTCTCCGGCGACGTCCACGCCACCGAGGACGACTACGACGGCCTCAACGCCAGCGGGACGCTGGGCATCGGCGCCTACACCCTGCTGGTGTACGCCTGGCAGGGGTGAGGCACTGCCCGGATGACCCGGACGGGCATAGTCTCGAAGACGGCCGCCGCTGCGGCGGCACGGACGGAGACTGCGATGTCGGGCATCGTGTGGCTGGCGGAGGTCAGCGCCGTCGACCTCGCCCTGGTGGGCGGGAAGGCGGCCAATCTCGGAGAGTTGTTGCGGGCGGGGTTCGACGTGCCGCCCGGCTTCGTCGTCACTACCGAGGCCTACCACGCCCGCAACCCGGACGGATCGGTCCCGGCCGTCCTCGCCGACGAGATCAGGCAGGCGTGGCGTGAGCTGACCGGCGGCACCGGCGCCGCGGTCGCGGTCCGGTCGTCCGCTACCGCCGAGGATCTCGCCGAGGCGAGTTTCGCCGGCCAGCAGGAGACCTACCTCGATGTCCCGGACGAGGACGCGGTGGTGGCCGCTGTCGCGGACTGCTGGGCATCGCTGTTCTCCGAGCGCGCCGTCGCCTACCGGCGCGAGCACGCGGTGGCCGAGGACGGCCTCGGGATAGCGGTGGTCGTCCAGGTGATGGTGGCTGCCCAAGCAGCGGGCGTGATGTTCACTGCGAACCCGGTCAACGGGCAGCGCCGACAGGTGCTGGTCACCGCAACCCCCGGGTTGGGAGAGGCGGTAGTGGCGGGCACGGTGAACCCCGACAGCTTCGTGGTGGACCGCGACGCGGGGCGCGTCCTGTCGGCCGCGTCGGGGGAGGACGGCGACGCGGTGCCGGCCACGCTCACCGACGCCCAAGTGATCGAACTCGCCCGCCTGGGCGAGGCCATCGAGGCCCACTTCGGCGTTCCCCAGGACATCGAGTGGGCGCTGGACGCCACCGGGTTCCGGGTGCTCCAGGCCCGTCCGATCACCGCGCTGCCCGAGCCGGTCGCCGACGTCGCCGACGAGTGGCCGAGCGAACCCGGCAACATGTACTTCCGCGCGAGCATCATCGAGCAGTTGCCCAACCCGCTCACCCCGCTGTTCGCCGACCTCATGGCCGAGGCCGTCCCCGCCAGCCTGCAGGCCCTGATGGAGGACCTGATGAGCACCATCGGCGCCGCTCCCGGGCGGCTCGGGACGCTGGACATCGGCTTCCCGACCGTCAACGGCTACGCCTTCTACCGGTACGCCAACTCGACCATGTCGCGCGTCACCGCGGTGGCGCTGCCCGCCGTCAGGCTCATCTACGGCAACGGTGGATCGTTCTTCCTGCAGCGCTGGCGGCGGGAGGCGCTGCCGGCGTACCGGGCGGTGGTCCGGCGGTGGTCGGAGCGCGACCTGGCGCAGGTTCGGTCCAGTGACCTGGTGGCCGGGGTGGCCGAGCTGTTGGCTGCCGGGTGCCGGTACTACACCCACGTCCAGACCGTGATGCCGGTGTGCGGGGCTGCCGAACTGAGCTGGCAGGCGCTGCGGGCCGGGCTGATCGGGGTGCGGCGGGAGCCGGCCGAGGTCTATCTGCTGGGGTTCGACTCGATGCCGCTGCAGGCGGAGAAGGAGCTGTGGCAGCTCGGCCAGTGGGTGCTGGCCGATCCCTCCCTCGCGGCCGCGTTGAGCGACCCGGTGAAGGATCCGCTGGGAGAGCCGCCGGCAGCAGTGACCCCGACGGTGTGGCAGGAGTGGCGACAGCGGTTCGACGCCTACCTCGCCGAGTTCGGCCACACCGTCTACGACCTCGACTTCGTCAACCCCGTCCCGGCCGACGACCCTGCGCCGATCCTGCAGGCATTGCGCTTCGTGTTGAGCGGCGACGCGGTGGATCCTTTCGCCCGGCAGGAACGGCTGTCCAGGGAGCGGGAGCGGGCCACCAGCGAGCTGCTGGGCGCGCTCGACCCGCTGCGCCGGCGTGCGGCTGCCGCCACCCTGCGCTGGACGCAGTCGGTAGTGCCCGCCCGGGAGGACGCGCTCGCGGCGATCGGCCTGGCCTGGCCGGCGATGCGCAGGCTGCTGGGGGAGCTGGGCCGCCGGCTGGCGTCCGACGGCCTGCTGGGCGAGCCGTCGGAGGTGTTCTGGCTGACCCGGGCGGAGGCGGAGCAGTTGGCGGGGGGCGAGTTCGTGGTCGGACTGGCCGACCGGATCGCCGAGCGGCAGGCGCTGCATCGTGGCCAGACGCTGCTCCGGCCGCCGCAGTACCTCCCGGTGAACAAGATGATGGCGCTGTGGGACCGGTTCCTGCCGGCCAGGGTGGACGGCGGCAGCGGGAACGTCCTGAAGGGCAACGCCGGTAGCGGCGGGGTGGTGACCGGGCCGGCCCGGGTGATCGGCGGCCCGTCCGACTTCGGCGAGTTCGTGCCGGGGGAGATCCTGGTGGCCGACATCACCACCCCTGCCTACACCCCGCTGTTCGCTGTCGCCGGCGCGGTGGTGACCAACATCGGCGGCGTGCTGTCCCACGGGTCGATAGTCGCCCGCGAGTACGGCATCCCCGCCGTCCTGGGGACAGGGTCGGCCACCCACCGGATCCGCACCGGCGACACCATCACCGTCGACGGCGGGCGCGGGGAGGTGCGGCTCGAGGGCGCCGAGGTGGAGGAAGCCGGAAGGAGTTGGCTGCCGTGGGTCGCCACAGGTGCGGCGGCCGCCACCGCGGGCGCGGTGTGGTGGGTGCGCCGCCGCAGGCGATGACTCAGGAGGCGCCGGACTGGATGGCGGCGTGGTGGCGGACCACCTCGGCGACGATGAAGCTGAGCAGCTTCTCGGCGAACTCGGGGTCGAGGTTGCTCTGGATCGCGAGCTGACGCAGCCGGGCGATCTGCTGGATCTCACGGTCGGGGTCGGCCGGCGCGAGGCCGCGCTCCCGCTTCAGCAGGCCGATCTGCTGGGTGATCTTGAACCGCTCGGCGAGCATGCTGATGATCGCCGTGTCGAGGTTGTCTATCGAGCCGCGCAGGCGGTCGAGCTCGGGATCGGACTGCACCCGTCCAGCCTAGGGGACGCCCTGCGTCCAGCCGCCTTCGCCCACGCCGGTTCGACCGTCGGGCCGGGGACGGCGGGGGCGTGTCCAGTCAGGCGACGATGTCGCCGGGGGAGGTGTTGGCGGGGATCCCTGTCACCACAGAGTTCGGGGGGACGTCCTTGACCACCAGGGCGTTGGCGCCGACCTTCGTGCCGTCCCCGATGGTGATCGGGCCGATGATCTTCGCCCCGGCCCCCAGCAGGACGTTGTTGCCGATCGTCGGGTGGCGCTTGAACCGGCCCCGGGAGCGCCCGCCGAGGGTGACCTGGTGGTACATCAGCACATCGTCGCCGATCTCGGCCGTCTCCCCGATCACCACGCCCATCCCGTGGTCGATGAAGAACCGGCGGCCGATCACCGCGCCGGGATGGATCTCCACCCCGGTCAGCGCGCGGGCCAGTTGCGACCCGATCCGCGCCAGCGGACGCAGCGCCGGATTGGAGACCCACATCTTGTGGCACACCCGGTATACCCACACGGCGTGGACGCCGGGGTAGGTGAGTGCCACCAGCAGCTTCGAGGTGGCGGCCGGGTCCTCCCGCATGGCTGCGTCGAGGTCCTCCCGGATCCGCCGCCGGGCGGCCTTCAGCAGTGGGTGCATCATGCTCCGTTCCCTCACAGGTGGGCCCACTCTCCCATCGGGGGTGAACCCGCTGTCAACGCCCGTCGACCCGTCCCGCGGATCCGCGGGACGGGCCAACGCCCTGGCAGGGTGCGCCGCGGCGCACCCTGCCGATCAGTCGAGCAGGTCGGCGTAGAGCGCGGTCGACAGGTAGCGCTCCCCCCAGGAGGGGATGACCACCACGATGGTCTTGCCGGCGTTCGCCGGGTCAGCCGCGAGGTCCGCGGCGGCCCGGAGCGCGGCGCCGGAGGAGATCCCGACCAGCAGGCCCTCCTCCCTGGCCGCCCGGCGCGCCCACGCCAGGGCGTCGTCGGAGGTGACCTTGATGATCCTGTCGATCAGCGAGGTGTCGAGGATGTCGGGGATAAAGCCGGGGCTGATGCCCTGGATCTTGTGCGGCCCCTTGGGCTCCCCGGACAGCACTGCGGACTCGGCCGACTCCACAGCGATCAGCTGCACGCCCGGCTTGCGCTCCTTCAGCACCTGCCCGACCCCGGTGATGGTGCCGCCGGTGCCGACACCGGAGACGAAGAAGTCGACCTCGCCGTCGGTGTCGGCCCAGACCTCCTCCGCTGTCGTCTTGCGGTGGATCTCGACGTTGGCCTGGTTCTCGAACTGGCGGGCGAGCACAGCCCCCGGCGTGCTGGCCACGATCTCCTCCGCCTTGGCGCGGGCCCCCCCGATGCCGTCGGCGCCCGGGGTGAGGACGAGTTCGGCCCCGAACGCCCGCAGCACCGCGCGACGCTCCTTGGAGAAGGTGTCGGGAAGGGTGATGATCACCTTGTAGCCCCGGGCGGCGCCGACCCAGGCCAGCGCGATCCCGGTGTTGCCGGACGTCGCCTCGACGATGGTCCCGCCGGGCTGCAGCGAGCCGTCGGCCTCCGCGGCGTCGACGATCGACACGCCGATGCGGTCCTTCACCGACTTCGCCGGGTTGTAGTACTCGAGCTTGGCGAGCACTGTCGCCTGGGAGTCGCCGTACAGCCGGTTGATCTTCACCAGCGGAGTGCGGCCGATCATCTCGGTCGCGTCTTGGTAGTACGCCATGGGTGCTTCCTTCGTGTGGGTGCGGTCGGACGGGTGGTCAGACGGTTGCGGTGAGGGTCTGGTCGACCTTCGCCAGGGCCTGTTCGATGTCGGCGATCAGGTCATCGGGGTGCTCGATACCCAGCGACAGCCGCACCATCTCGGGGGCGACGCCGGCGGCGACCAGCTCGTCCTCGGTGAGCTGGGAGTGGGTGGTGGTGGCGTTGTGGATGGCCAGCGACTTGGCGTCGCCGATATTGGCCAGGTGCGAGAACAGGGTCAGCGACTCCACGAAGGCGGAGCCGGCCTCCCGTCCGGCCTTCAGCCCGAAGGACAGGATGCCGCCGTACCCGCGGCCGGTGAACACCCGGTCGGCTACCTGCTTCGACGGGGAGGACTCCAGACCCGGGTAGCTCACCCAGGCCACCGAGGGGTGAGCCTCGAGGTAGCGGGCCACCGTCAGGGCGTTGGACGAGTGCCGCTCCAGGCGCAGGTGCAGGGTCTCGAGCCCCTGCAGGAACTGCCAGGCGTTGAACGGCGAGATCGAGGCGCCGGTATTGCGCAGCAGGACCGTCCGGGCCC
>JAEYUH010000183.1 GCA_023432725.1 Actinomycetes bacterium
TGCCTCTCCTTCCGACTGCCACCCGGGCTGGGTGCCCCCTGAGCCTTGGCCGCGGCAGGGTCGGTGGGTCAGCGGATTGGTCGGCCTGTGGATGACGCTCCAGGTCGTCCCGCGCCTGTGGATGGGCACCCCTGCCGTTCGGGTGGTACCGGTCGATCGCAGCTGGGGCAGGTTTGGCCGACCACTGCCCGGGTATTCCACCTCCCGATGCCTTCGGGCATTTCGGGGAACATCGTTGCCGTTTGAAAAGGAGAAGGAACCGTGGTCGAAATCATTGGTCTCATCATCTTCGGCGCTGTCATCGGCGCTTTGGCCAGGCTCTTCATGAAGGGCAACCAGAACATCGGGATGGTGTGGACCATCATCCTCGGGATTCTCGGTGCCCTGGCCGGCTACTGGCTGGCCGGACTGCTCGGCGTGGCGCAGACCTCGGGCGTCGACTGGCTGCGGTGGATCATCTCGATCGTGATGGCGATGGTCTTCATCGGCATCTACCTGGGTGCCACCCGCGGTCGGACGACCCGGGCCGGGGGGGTCGTCTAGCCGCTCGTGGAGGCGTGGCGCGCGCCGGTCGGCGCCCGCCCGCCTCCCCACCGCACACCGTCCAGGGCCCGTCGCGAAGGACGGGGAGTCGCCCCGACAGGGCGAAGCCCCAGCCTCCGTGACGGGCCCTCGGCGCGCGCCGGGCGAGGCCTCGTCACCGGTCCCATCTCACCGCAGCACGGTCTGCACGATGCCGCCCAGCAGCGGCACGATGCCGAGCAGCAGGAAGGACGGCAGGAAGCAGGCGATCACCGGCAGAACACTGTGCACGCCGACGCGGCGGGCTCGGACCATTGCCTCGGCGGCGGCGGAACGGCGGCCCTCGGCGGCCAGGTCCCGCAGCAGCCGAGCGACTCCGACCCCTGTGGACACGGTGCGGGCCAGTTCACGGGCGAGCACCTCCAGCCCCGGTTCCGCGCCGGCTTCCGCCCACGCCTGCGTCTCCGGCACGCCCAGACGCACCTTGGCGCTCACACCACCGAGCGCCTCCCCCACCGGGCCCCCGACAGCCCTGCCCACCACCTCGACGGCGTGCCGGACGGGAAGGCCTGCCTCGACGGCGGCAGCGAGCAGGTCGCAGGCCTGCGCCAGGCCGGACAGCACCTCGCCTCGCCGCCCGGAGCGATCGCCCGGGCCGATCCTGCCGAGCCCGAGGAAGACCAGCCCTGCCGCGACCGGCGCCGTGGCGGCCACCCACCACCCGAGGTAGCCGGTCCAGGTCGCGACCGCTGCGGCGGCGGCCCCCGCCGCCACGCCCCGCTGCCGGACGGTGAGCCCGCCCGGACGTGACCCCAGCCACCCGGGCAGCCGGGCCGGCGGACGCCCCGACAGCCGGTGACCGGGGCCGGGCTGCAAGGCGAGGAGCACGGCCGCGGCGGCCGAGAGCGCCGCCATCACCTCCCACGCCATCTCAGCCACCATGCCGGTCTGCGAGCACCTCGGTCCAGACCACCCCCGCGCAGCCCAGGCCGGCCCCGGCGGCCAGGCATGCCTGGCCGGCCAAGGACCCGGTCAGGAAGGCCACCGGATCCCCACCCAGCAGGTACCCGAGGGCCAGCCCAGCCAAAGGCAGGGCGGCGAGCAGCCGTCCGGTAGCGCGTGGGGCTGCCAGTTCGGCCTCGACCGTGGCCCGCAGGTCAGCGTCGGCTGCCAGCCGGTCGGCCACCGCGTCGACGGTGGCGGCCAGCGAGGCGCCGGTAGCCTCGGCCACCTCCCAGGCCGCCGCCAACTCAATCAGCCCGGCCGTCCCCGGCGCCGCCGCCGCAACGCGCAGGGCCGGTGCCACCTCACCGCCCATCGCCTGCAGGGCAGCCGCCTCAGCCAGCACCGGAGCCTCTGCCGCTGCGCTGCGCAATGCCGCGGCCGGCACCAGGCCCAGCCGGACCAGGCTGCCGAGCAACTGGCACGAGCGGACCACCTCGGCCCGTCGCTCAGCAACCTTCTGACGTCGCGAATGGCCGCGCACCACCCAGCTGACGGTGCCGGCCACCACCGCCAGGGCCACGCCGACCCCCCACCCGGCGAGCCAGCCGACCAGCAGGCCCGCGACCGCAGGGGCCGCCCAGACGGGTTGGTTGCGACCCGCGCGAGGGGGCGGCCGCTCCACAGCCCTCAGCCGGGCCAGTGCGACGGGACTGACCAGCCACCACCCGGCCAGGGCGGCGGTCAGCAGGGCCAGCGCTGTCACCGTTCCACCAGCTCGACGAGTCTCTCGTGGCCCTCGAGACGGGCAGGGGGCCGTCCGGGCAGGAACCGCAGCGCAGGCACCGCCCGGCACCAGCCGGAGTCCGGGTCCTGCTGCAGCACGTGGACCTCCTCGACCCAGCGGCCGGCGTGGGGAAGCCGCCTGACGTGCACCACGAGGTCGAGAGCTGCCGCCACCTGGGCGTGCAGCGCGGCCCGTCCCAGCCCACCCAGCGCAGCAAGGGCCTCCAGCCGGGCGGGAACGTCACGGGCGGAGTTCGCGTGGATGGTGCCGCAGCCGCCTTCGTGGCCGGTGTTCAGCGCAGCCAGCAGGTCGACGAGTTCGGCTCCGCGAACCTCGCCGACCACCACCCGGTCCGGGCGCATCCGGAGCGCCTGGCGGACGAGGTCGGTGAGGGTGATGGCCCCGGCGCCCT
>JAEYUH010000201.1 GCA_023432725.1 Actinomycetes bacterium
GCTCCTGGGTCTGGCCGGGGCGGAAGACTCCCGCGCCGAGGGTGCCACAGGCCGCGTCGAGACCGCCGGCAACCACCGGGGTGCCGGTGCGCAGGCCGGTCTGCCTGGCGGCCGCGGCGGTGACGCCCCCGACTACCGCGGTTGGCTCCACTGCCTGGGGGACTCGGGACGGGTCACAGCCGAGCGCGTCGGCGAGCGCCACGTCAACCCGGCCGGTCGCGACGTCGATGAAGTGCCAGCCGTAGCCCTGGGAGTGGTCCTGACTGGCCACCCCGGTCAACGCCATGACGACGGCGCTGTTGCTCTGCAGGAACCAGCGGGTCCGCTTGAAGACCTCGGGCCGGTAGCGCTCGAACCAGAGCATCTTCGCAGTGGAGTAGCTCGGGCGGAGGCGATTGCCCGCGACGGCCAGGATCTCCTCAGCACTCACCTTCTGGAGGGTTTCGTCGCAGATCGCCTGGGCGCGGGTGTCCATCCAGATCGGCGTATTGGCCAGCACGTTGCCGGCCTCGTCGACCGGTACGCAGGCCCAGCTCTGGCCGTCCACCCCGATCCCGGCCACCTGCCAGGGGTCGAAGGCGCGGCTGGAACACACCTCGGCGATGGTGGCGAGCGCCGCAGTGATCCACTCGTTCGGGTCCTGCTCGACGTGACCGGGCGCCGGCGTCATCAGCGACACCGGCCGGTCGGCCCGGGCGATGGTGCGACCGGCCCGGTCGACGGCGATCGTGCGGCACCCGGAGGTGCCGACGTCGACCCCGAGGTAGACGCCCTCCGCCGGGGTCTGGCTGGCCTGTGGCACCTCTCCTCCTCGACGAGGGCGAAACGTTTTGCTCTGGTTCAGATTAGCCCAGCCGCCGAGCCGGACGCAAGGCCATCGGACGCCCCTCGCCGAGTTGGACCAGCCGCGACATCCTGGTTCGACGGCTTGACAACCCGGCGTCCCGGCTGGAGCATGGTGCGGACGAAACGTTTCGCTAGGAGCGGGGTGAAGTGGCAGCTACCTACAAGGACATCCGGCGCCTGACCGGACTGTCACTGGCGACCATTTCCAAGTACTTCAACGGGGGAAACGTCCTGCGCGCCAACCGCGTCCTCATCGAGAGGGCGGTCGGCGACCTCGGCTACCAGGTCAACGACTTCGCGCGGGGGCTGCGGAGCCGCCGCTCGCGCACCCTGGGCATCGTGATGGCCGAACTGAACTCGACCTTCAACACCACGATCGTCTCCGACATGGTGGAGCGCCTGCGGCAAGCCGGGTACGGCGCCATCATCAGCGATTCACGCGGCAGCGCCGAAGCCGAAGCCGAGGCCATCCACTTCCTGCTCGGCAAGATGGTCGATGGGTTGGTGATCATCCCGGTGGGCGACCAGGTCATGGGGCTGGATGCCGCCCGCGACCGCGGCATCCCGGTGATCGCCGTCGACCGTCCGATCGCCGCCAGTGCGGCCGACGCGGTAGTCGTCGACAACCGGGCCGCCGTCGGGTCGGCCGTCGACCTGCTCGCGCGCGCGGGTCACAGCGAGGTGGCCCTGCTCGCCGGCCCTGATGCGATGTTCACCATGCGCGAGCGCCGGATCGGGTTCCGGGAGGCGGTGCGGGCGGCTACTGGACGGGACCCCCGTCCCGAACTGACCGCGCCGGACGAAGCCAGCATCGAGGGCGGCTACCGCGGCATCCGACGGCTGGGTGGCCTCGCCCAACCACCGACGGCTGTGGTGTGCGCCAACTACGAGTTCACCCTCGGCGCGACGATGGCCCTCAACGAGCTCGGCCCCGATGTGCCGCGCCCGGCGATGGTCGGTTTCGACAACCTCGACCTTTCCCGCATCATCCGTCCGCGGCCGAGCCTCGTCGTGCAGCCGGTCAGCGAGATCGCCGCCCGGGCAGCGGAGTTGGTGCTCGGCCGTATCGAAGGCGATCTGGTCGGCGACCCGCGGACGGTTGTGCTTCACACCGAGTTGGTGGTCGGCGACCGTTCCACGCTCGCAGCCCAGGGAGGTACCCCATGACCGTCCTGACCGTCACGCTCAACGCAGCCATCGACAAGCGGTACGACGTGCGCACGGTAGCGCTGGGTCGCGTGCAACGCGTGGACCGTGTACTGGCCAGCGCCGGCGGCAAGGGGCTCAACGTCGCCAGGGGCGCGACGTTGTGCGGCCAGCGCGTGCTCGCGACCGGGTTCGTCGCCGGGTTCGCAGGTGGGTTCATCACCGCCGGGGTCGCTGCCGAGGGAATCGGGGACGAGTTCGTCAGGGTCGACGGCGAAAGCCGCACCTGCATCAACATCATCGACGACGCCGGGACCTCGACGGAGTTCCTCGAGCCCGGTGTCACGGTGACCCCCGCGGACCTCGCCGCGCTGCAGCGCCGGTTCGTCGCGCTGCTTCCCCAGGTGGACGTCGTCACGCTGTCCGGCAGCGCACCGTCGGGCTGTCCGGCCGACGTCTACGCCCCGCTGATCCGCGCAGCGCGGGACGCTGGGCGACCGGTGATCCTCGACACCAGCGGCGCCGCGCTGGCCGAAGGGCTGCTGGCGGCTCCGTCGGTGGCCAAGCCGAACCGGGAGGAGCTCGCCGCGCTGGTCGGGGCCGAACTCCCCGTACTCCCCGACGTCATCGCCGCGGCCAGGACGCTGTGCGCCGGCGGCACAGGCTGCATCGTCGTCTCCCTCGGCAGCGAAGGCGCGCTGGCCGTCACCGCCGCCAGCGTGCTGCGCGTGCGTGCGCCCCGGGTGACGGCGGTCAACCCGGTCGGCTGCGGAGACGTCCTGGTCGGCGGGCTCGCGAGCGGGCTCGCCCGGGGCCTGGCGATGCCGGACGCCCTGGCGCTCGCGGTCCGGGTGTCGGCGGCGGCAGCGGCGCACCCGGAGACCGGACGCTTCGATCCCGCCTTCGCCGACTCCCTCGCTGCCCACGTCATCGTCGAAACGAACTGAAGGACAACCCATGCTGAGTTCCTTGCGCGATCTGGCCCGGGCCGCCGATTCGGCCGGCGTCGGACTCGGGGCGTTCAACGTGATCCACCTCGAGCACGCCACAGCCTTCGTGCGGGCGGCGGAGCTCGCCGGTCGCCCGGTCGTGCTGCAGATCTCGGAGAACGCCGTGCGCTACCACGGCGCCCTCGCCCCGCTCTGTCTGGCGACGCTGGCCGTCGCACGCGGGTCGTCGGCCCAGGTGGCGGTGCACCTCGACCACGCCGAGGACGTCGACCTGATCGCTGAAGCGGTGGAGCTGGGAGTCAGCTCGGTGATGTACGACGGGTCCCGGTTGCCGGATGCCGACAACCGCGCCACGACGCGCGAGGTGGTAGCCCTGTGCCACGCGAACGGAGTGGACGTCGAGGCCGAGCTCGGTGAGGTGGGCGGGAAGAACGGCGTCCATGATCCGTCCGCCCGGACCTCGCCCACCGACGCCGCGCGGTTCGTCGCCGAGACCGGCGTCGACCTGCTCGCCGTCGCTGTCGGGTCCTCCCACGCCATGACCACGAGGGACGCCCGCCTCGACGAGGACCTGATCCGCGCGATCCGGGCCGGTGTCCAGGTCCCGCTGGTGCTGCACGGCTCGTCCGGGGTCTCCGATCAGGGCATGGTCGGCGCCATCGCGGCGGGGATGACGAAGATCAACGTCTCCACTCACCTCAACAAGGTGTTCACCGGGTCGGTCCGGGCGACCCTGGCTGCGGACGAGGGGCTGGTCGACTCTCGCAAGTGGCTGGGTCCGGCCCGGGACGCGGTGGCGGCCGAGGCTGCCCGCCTGCTCACCCTCTACGGGCAACCGCGCTGAGGCTGCCGCCGGGTCCCGGCGTCCCGCTCAGCCGGCGCTGACCCGCCCGTCGATCAGGGTCAGCCCGTCCTCCTCGTTGCTGATCACCACGGGGAGGACAATGTCGCGGGCGGGGGCCTGGAGACCGTCGATCCGCTCCAGGAGCATCTTCGCGGCGGTCAGTCCGAGCTCGCGCGCGGGCAGGTGCGTGACGAGGATCCCCATCGGCGACAGCACTACCAGCGGAAGCCCGCCGAAGGCCATCACGCCCGTGGCCGGGGGCAGGATGCCACGGTCGGCCAGCACGCGGATCACGCCGGTCGAGAGCTTGTTGTTGGCCGCGAAGATCGCGTCCGGGGGTTCGTCAAGCGCGAGCAGGGAGCGCGTCGCCTCCTCGCCGCCGGCGACAGTGAACTCGGCGCGGCGCAGCAGGTCCGCTGAGGGGGCCGCGCCGGTGAACTCCTCGACGGCCCGGCGCCACCCCGTGGCCCTGTCCTCGGCGGTCTCCACCCGCTCCGGTCCGCTCACGCAGCCGATCCGGCGGTACCCCGACTCGAGAAGGATCCGGGTCCCCGCGATCGCGCCGCCGATGTTGTCGGCGACTACCGCGTCGAACTCGTTGCCCGGCGCCCGTCGGTCGACGCAGACCACAGGGACGCCGCGCACCCGGGCGAGCTGGAGGTCGGTGGTGCGGCTGCTGGGCACCATGATGATGCCGGCCACCGGGTCGCTCACCGCCACCCGGAGGTACTCCTGCTCGCGCGCGGGGTCCTCATCGGTGTTGCACAGCATGACCGAGTAGCCCTGGGCGCGGGCCACGTCCTCCACGGCGCGGGTCATGACGGTGAAGAACGGGTTCTCGATATCGGGCACCATCATGGCGATGATCTCCGAGGACGAGGTGCGCAGCCGCCGGGCGTTCCGGTTGGGGACGAAGCCGAGCTCGGCTGCTGCCCGTTCCACCGCCGCGGCCCGGCTAGGGGTGACCTTGATGCCGTTGAACACCCGGGACACCGTGGCGGGGGACACCCCGGCCAGGGCGGCGACGTCGTAGATGGTGACCATCATGCGCCGCCCGAGAACCACGGACGCAGCGCCCGGTAGGCGTCGGCGAAACGCTCCAGGTGCCGGGAATGGGCCAGCCTGCCGTCACCTGGGGCGAATTCCGATTCCACGCAGGACAGCGTAGGGGCGATCGAGAAGTCGGCGACGCCCAGGCCCACCAGGCCGGTCACGGCAGCGCCGAGGCTGTTCGCCTGGACGGTCACGCTGCGGCGCCGGACCGGCACGCCCCAGATGTCGGCCAGCAGCGCCAGCCACACGTCGCTGACGGCGCCGCCGCCGATCACGTCCACGGCCTGCGTCTCGCGCCCGGCCCGCAAGGGTGCCATGCACAGGGCAAGGGAGTAGCCCACGCCCTCCAGCACCGCACGGGTGAGGTGTTGACGCCGGTGGTGCATCCGGAGTCCCACGAACACCCCGGAGGCGTCGGGATCCCACCACGGGGAGCGTTCCCCGGTCAGGTAGGGCAGGAAGAACAGCCCTTCGTCAGCGGCGACGGCGTCCGCCGCGGCGGCGACGAGCTCAGCGACTTCCACGGGCTGCTCGCTGAGCGCCTCGGCCGACCACTGCAGGGAGCCGGCGCCGGTCTGGGTGGTGGCGAAGGCTCCGAACCGGCCGGGCACCACGTGGCGGAAGCTGAACGAGCGGCGCTGCGGGTCCAGCACCGGCGCTGCCGAGGTGGTGGCGTACCAGGCGGAGGTGCCGAGGCACACGTAGCCGGGGGAGTCCGGGGCGACACAGCCGGCCCCGACTGACGCCATCGGTCCGTCGCCGCCGCCGGCGACGACGCGGGTTCCGCGTCGCAGGCCCAGTTCCGCGGCCGCCTGCGCGGTGAGGGACCCGATCACCGTTGTGGACTCGACGATCTCGGGCCACAGGGCGGCCGGGACCGCGGCGGCGTCCAGCAGCAGGGGCGACCAGGTGCCGGTCGCCAGGTCGTAGGCATCGGTGGACGAGGCGTCGGAATGGTCTGTGACCAGGGTGCCGGTGAGCCGGAAGTTCACGTAGTCCTTCGCAACACAGACCGCCGCCGTCGCCTCATAGGCTGCAGGCTCGTGCTCGCGAACCCAGACGAGCTTGGGCAGCGGGTAGGTGGCGGCGAGCCGGTGACCGGTCACCCGGTAGGCGGTGTCGTCGCCCACCGCCCCGGCCAGCCGTGCCGCCTGATCCGCGGCCCGCTGGTCGGACCAGATCATCGCGGGCCGGACGGGCGTGCCGGCGGCGTCGAGCATGACCAGCCCCATCATCTGCCCGGAGACGCAGATGCCGTCCACCTGGTCGGGCCGCGTCGCTGTCGTCGCCAGGAGTTCGCGGGTCGTCTCCACGACGGCCAGCCACCAGTCCTGCGGGTCCTGTTCGCTGGTGGTGTCGGCGGCGTAGCGGGTGGGGTAGGACGAGGTCGCGCTGGCGATCATCCGTCCGTCGGCGGCGTGGAGCGACGCCTTGTTGCCCGTGGTGCCCAGGTCGTGAGCGATGAGCATGGGTTCCTCTTCGAAAACGGGAAGTGGGGGCGGTCCAGCGTTCAGACCGCCCCCACCAGGGACCTACCGCAGCCAGCGACTACTTGTAGAGGACCGCCTGGATCTTCTCGTCGTTGATGTTGGTCTTGTCGTACCAGTAGAAGCCGGTGTCGATGACCTTGGGCACGGTCTCGCCCTTCAGGGTCTTCACGGCGGCGGCGACAACCTGCTCGCCGATGCCGACCGGGTTCTGGGTGATGGCGCCGGCCATCGTGCCGTCGTTGATGGCGTTGATCTGGTCGGTGCCGGAGTCGAAGCCGATCAGCACGATCTTGCCCGCCATGCCCTTCTGCTGGGTGGCCTTGATGCCGCCGATGGCGGTGCCCTCGTTGGCGAGGAAGATGCCCTTGAGGTCCTTGTTGGCCTCGATGATCGACGATGCGATGTCGGCGCTCAGGTTCGGGTCACCCTTGCCGTACTGGGGCTCGAGCACCTTGACGTCCGGGCAGGTTGCCTTCATGCCCTCGAGGAAGCCGTCGCGACGGTCCTGACCGGTCCGGGAGGTCTGGTCGTGGACCATGACGCCGACGGTGCCGGAGCCACCGGTGAGCTCGCACATGTGCTTGGCGGCCTCGGCGGCGGCAGCCTTGTTGTCGGTCGCTGCCGTGGAGACCGGGATGTCGGAGTCAACGCCGGAGTCGAAGGCGACGACCGGGATGTTGGAATCCTTGAACTGCTGGAGCACCGGTGCGGCGGCCTTGCTGTCCAGCGCGGCGAAACCGAGCGCTGCAGGCTTCTTCGCCAGCGCGGCGGTCAGCATGTTCATCTGCGCCTCGACCTCGGCCTCGGTGGCGGGGCCCTCGAAGGTGATGGTGACGCCGTCCTTCTCGGCCTGCTGCTCCGCACCCTGCTTCACGGCCTGCCAGAACTGGTGCTGGAAGCCCTTGGAGACGATGGCGATATACGGCTTCTCGCCGGAGGTCGGCTCACCGGAGGCGCTGCCGCCGGGGGCTGCTGTCGGGGTAGGAGAGGCGCAGGCCGCCAGGGCCAGCGAGGCTGCCGCGCCGAGCGCGACGAGCCCCATTGAAATCTTCCGCATCTGTTTCTCCTTCGTTGGGTTGTTGCGGGAGTTCTTGGGTTGGGGTGGTCAGGTGGTTGCGGCGCGCCGGGCCCGCAACTGGTCGATGAAGACGACGACGAGGATCACCAGGCCGAGAATGACGCTCTGCCACTCCTGGCGCACCGACAGGATCTGCAGGCCGTTGTTGATCACCGAGATGATCAGCGCCCCGATGATCGTGCCGACGATGGTGCCCTTGCCGCCCGAGAGGGAGGTGCCGCCGATCACGACGGCGGCGATCGCCTGGAGCTCGTAGCCGGCACCGGTGGCGGGCTGCGCCGAACCGAGCCGCGCGGAGATCATGATCGCGGCCAGGCCGACGAACAGGCCGGCCACCGCATAGATCACTACCAGCCACTTGCGGGTGTTGATGCCCGACAGGGCGGTGGCTTCCTCGTTGCTGCCGATCGAGATGTCGTAGCGGCCCAGCAGGGTCTTGTTGAGCAGGACGTAGGCGACCAGCGCCGCCAGCGCGAGGACCAGCACCGCGTTGGGGAACCGGGTGCCGGGGATGATGTTGCCCGTCGAGAGCCAGATGTATCCGGCGTGCAGAGTGGCGTCGAAGTAGATCGGGCGGGCGTCGGAGATCACCAGGGCAAGGCCCTGGGCGACCAGCATCATGGCCAGAGTGGCGATGAAGGGCGGCAGCCTCAGGACTGCCACGTTGATCCCGTTGACCAGACCCACCAGGCCGCCGAACAGGATCGTGAGGATGATCCCGAGCCACACCGGGATCCCCCAGTTGACGATGAACGTCGCCGACATGACCGCGGACAGCGTCATGGCGGTACCCACCGACAGATCGATGCCGCTGGTGATGATCACCAGCGTGGCGGCCAGGGAGAGCAGGCCCACCACGGTGGTCGAGAACAGGATCGTCGTGACGTTGGAGTACTGCGGGAAGATGTCAGGGCTGGCGATCGAGAACACAAGGAAGATGAGGACGAGGCCGGCCAGCGCCATCAGCTGCTGGACCCGCTCCCGCCAGGAGATACCCGTGGTGATCTTCGGGGCCTTCTCGGTCGCGGCGGTGTCGGTCGACATCAGATCTCTGCTTTCTCGGTTACGGGGACGAAGACATCGTCGCGGTGGGTTGCGAGGCGCATGATCGCCTCCTGGTTTGCGTCGTGGGTGGAGAGGATCCCGGTGACCCGGCCGTCGGCCATGACCACGACGCGGTGCGACATCCGCAGCACCTCGGGCAGTTCGGAGGAGATCATGATGATCGACTTGCCCTGCTCCGCCAGCCGGTTGAGCAGCTGGTAGATCTCTTCCTTGGCTCCGACATCGATGCCGCGGGTGGGCTCGTCGAAGATAAGGATGTCGCAGTCCTTGACCAGCCAGCGCGCAATGATCGTCTTCTGCTGGTTACCGCCGGACAGGTACTTCACGAGCTGATTCACCGACGGCGTCTTGATGCTGAGCTGCTTGCGGGAGGCCTCTGCCGCTTCGCGGATGGCCCGCTCGCGAACGAAGCCCGCCCGGGAGAACTTCTCGCCCATCGAGCTGATCGCGACGTTGTGGGCCACCGACAGCGGGATCATCAGGCCGAGCCGCTTGCGGTCCTCGGAGAGGTAACTGATCCCCAGCGCGGCGGCCTGCGCGGGGGAGTGGATGGTCACCCGCTCGCCGTTGAGCCTTACCTCGCCGGCGGTGATCGGGTCTGCCCCCACCAGCGCACGCGCTACCTCGGTCCGGCCGGCGCCCATCAGGCCCGCGAAACCGAGGATCTCGCCGCGATGCAGGTCGAAAGTGACGTCCTTCAGCAGCGCCTTGGTGGACAGGCCCGACACGCTCAGCACTACCGGCCGGTCGTCACGGACGTTCTCGGGGCGGGCGTTGGTGTTGATGGCACGGCCCACCATCTTCGAGATGACCTCGTCGAGGCTGGTCTGTGCCATCGGCATGGTGTCGATGTAGTGGCCGTCGCGGATCACGGTGATCCGGTCGGCGATCCGCTTGAGCTCGGCCATCCGGTGGGAGATGTACACGACACCGGTGGTCGGCGTGATGAAGCGCCGGATGAGTTCGTGCAGCTGGGCGACCTCGGCATCGTTGAGGGCTGCCGTCGGCTCGTCCATGATCAGGACCTTGGTGGACTCGAAGGACAAGGCCTTCGCGATCTCGACCATCTGCTGCTTGGCCACGGTGAGGCTGGACACCAGTGCCTTCGGGTCGAGGTTCAGCTCAAGGCGCTGCAGCAGCTCACGGGTCTGGCGCACCTGCGCGCCCGGACGGGTGAAGAAGCCGGCGCTGAGGGGTTCGCGACCCAACCAGATGTTCTCCGCGACGGTGAGGTGGGGGACCAGGTTGAGCTCCTGGTGGATGATCGACAGCCCGGCCTCCTGCGCCTCCTTGGGGGTGCTGGCGGTGAGGGGTTCGCCGTTGATCCAGAACTCACCCTCCTCCTTGGAGTAGATGCCGGTGAGCAGCTTCATCAGGGTGGACTTGCCGGCGCCGTTCTCGCCGACCAGGCCGAGCACCTCGCCCTTGCGCAGGTCGAGGCGCATGCCCTCCAGGGCCTTCACTCCGGGGAAGCTCTTGCTGACCCCCTCCACCTGCAGCAGCAGGTCCGGATCGCGATCCAGCCGGACGGTGCCGGCTTCAGCGGCGACGCTCATGCGCCCACCACCGGGGTCACGCCCTTGCGGAAGATGGCGTTGCCGAAGACCCGGGTCTCGCCGGTGCGGATGATCAGTTCGGCTTCCGCAGCGAGGTCGTAGAACGCGAAGCGCTCGATCATCCGGTAGGGCTCGCCCTCCAGTCGCGCAGCCTCGATGAGTTCCTCCTGGACAGGTTGGACGCCGTCTGGGCACTCCATCAGGTCCAGCGTGGGCCCGTAGGTGTCGGGGACCAGCACCGACCTGACGGCGGCGAGGACCCGCGGTGAGCTCAGCCCGGGCAGATCGATCAGGTGCTTCTTCGCGAGCGCCGCAGCGGTGAAGTGGGCATCTGCGATGACGACGGCGTTCCCGTGTCCCATCTCGTCTAGGGCCAACAGCACGCGGCCAGTCAGCAGGGGATCAATATTCAGCAGCACCATTGCCTCCGAGCAGAAATCGATTTCTGTATACTAGACAGCAGTTTGCCGGTTGCGCCAGTTGCGTGATCCGATTGTGATAATCGGGCCG
>JAEYUH010000221.1 GCA_023432725.1 Actinomycetes bacterium
TCATGGAGGGGATCCTGCTGGCGCGCTACCGCTTCTCGCTGCACACCAGCCGGACCGGACCGGTCCCCGTCGAGTCGGTGGTCCTGGTCGTCGACCCCGACGGTGACGAGGAGGTGCGCGCGGGCGCAGAGCGAGGGCTCGAACTCGCCCGGGCGGCGATGCTGGGACGCGACCTCGCCGCCTGCCCCGCAGGGGTGCTGACCGCGACCAGGATGGCGGAGATCGCCATCCAAGTGGGCGCCGAGAGCGGGCTCGAGGTCGAGGTCGTCGACCGGGCCGGGCTGGTCGAACGGGGCTGCGGCGGCCTGCTCGGGGTCAACCAGGGCTCCGTCGAGGAGCCCCGGATGATCGTGCTGCGGTATCGGCCGGACGGCACGCCGACCGGCCGGTTGGCGCTGGTCGGCAAGGGCATCATGTACGACTCGGGCGGCATCAACCTCAAGCCTGGCGACACGTCCCACTCGCAGATGAAGAACGACATGACCGGTGCGGGCAACGTGCTGGCCGCGATGTCGGCGCTGGCCGCACTCGGCTGCCCCAGCGAGGTCACGGGGTACCTGATGTGCACCGACAACATGCCGTCCGGCTCCGCGATGCAGCTCGGTGACGTGCTCACCATCCGCGGCGGCACGACTGTCGAGGTACTCAACACCGACGCCGAGGGTCGTCTGGTGATGGCCGACGGGCTGGTCCTTGCCGTCGAGGCCGGCGCGGACGCCGTGATCGACATCGCGACTCTGACCGGAGCCTGCCTGCGCACCTTCGGCGAGGAGGTGGCAGGGCTGATGGGCAACAACGACGCGCTTGTCGCCCAGGTCGCCGCCGCCGGCGAGGCGGTCGACGAACCGGTATGGCGGTTGCCGCTGATCCGCAGCTATCGGGCCGAGCTCGATTCCGACATCGCCGACCTGCGAAACCTGGGCGGCCCGAACGCCGGGTCGATCACCGCCGGGCTGTTTCTGGAGGAGTTCGTCGCCGGGGTGCCGTGGGCCCACATCGACATCGCCGGCACCGCCCAGTCCTCCCGGGCGCACCGCTGGATCAACCGTGGGCCGACCGGGTGGGGCACCAGGCTGCTGATCGAGATCAGCCTCGCCTTCCGTCCGCCGCGGAACTGACGCGCGGGCTTGCCTCCGGGACGAACAGCGCAGCCAGTCCCTCCCAGTCGGACCGGCGGACGAAGACCGGGATCCGGTCGCGGCGGGTCACCTCGACCCGGGCCCGGCCGGCTCGGTGCCGCTCGCCGGTCCAGGCATCCACCCACTCCCCGGCTGGCAGATAGACCTGCCACTCGCGGGCGCCGGGCTCGACCACCGGCGCGACCAGGATGGAGTCGCCCAGCGTCCACTGCAGCGGGTGCTGCCAGACCTCGGGGTCGGCGGGATGGTCGAAGTAGAGCGGACGCATCAGCGGCCGGCTCGTCGCCAGGGTCTGCCGCGCCTGATCGGTCAGGTAGGGCAGCAGCCGCTCCCGGAGCCGCACCAGGTCGCGCACCTCGGCGATCACGGACGGGTCCCCGCTCGCCTCGGCGATGTTCCACGGCGTCCGGTCCCGCAGCGGCCGGCGGTGGTGGTTGAACTCGGAGTGGTACTGCATGATCGGCACGAACACGCTGGCCGCCATCGCCCGCAGGTACAACTCCGCGTCGGGCAGCGGGCCGGAGAAGCCTGCGATGTCCCACCCCCAGTAGACGACGCCGCTGGCCGCCGCCGACAGCCCGGCGAACATCGACCAGCGGAAGGCGTCCCAGGTCGAGTTCTCGTCGCCGGCCCAGAAGGCGCCGTGGGCCTGCGAGCCGGTGAAGCCGGCCCTGCTGAAGGTGACCGGCGGCTTGCCCGCCGACTCCAGCAGCCGGCCGTACGCGGCGGCGTACGCCACCGGGAACCGGTTGTTGCCCGCGTCGCCGCGGGTGCCGTCCAGGTAGCGCAGATCGGCTCCCCAGGCGTGTTCGCCGCCGTCGGTCTTGAAGCCGTCGACGCCCACCTCTTCGACCAGGTAGCGGCGCTTCTCCGTCCACCAGTGCGCCGCGCGCTCGTCGGTCAGGTCGGGCATGAACGCCAGCGGGAACCACCAGCCCCGGTTGCGGTAGGGACGCAGGGAGCCGTCGGGGGCCTCCTCCCGGATCAGGAGGTCCTCCCGGACGGCGGCGCGGGCGTCGGCGGCCACCTGACCCTGCGGGTGCGGCCGCAGCTTGATCAGCGGGATCTGCCACAGGTGCAGCCGGACGCCGCCGTCGTGCAGCCGGTCGACCATCCCCTTCGGGTCGGGCCAGGCGCCGTCGGGAGGGAAGGTGAAGTCGGCCAGCCGCAGCGGGCCGCCGTCCTCGCGCACCTGGTAGCGAGCGTCCCGGAACACAGTGAAGGTGCTCTCGTCGCTCCACGCCTCGATGACCACGTTGCCGACCGGGATGTCGTGTTCGGCATGGAGTGCCACCTGCCGCTCGACCTCGGCCTGGGTGTTCCACTCGTTGCTGCTGGCCCAGAGCCGGAACACCCAGTCGGGCAGTTCCCGGGGCCTGCCGACCTCGGCGAGGAAGGCGTCCAGGACGGCCGTGGGGTCGCCGGAGTAGAGCGCCATCGACAGGACGCCTTGGGCATCGCTGGGAGCGTCCACTTCCGCCTCGATCGACAGCCGGTCAGCACGCTCGGCGCCCAGATCGAACCAGACCCGCCGCGAGGTGCGGACGTGGAAGCCCCAGCCGGCGCCGCCCACGACGTGCGCGAACGGCATCGGCAGGTAGGTCCGGCGGTGTTCACCCTGGCTCTTGTACTGCTCGAACACCACCGAGTCCAGGGTGGTGCCGCGGTGGTCGAGGGCGTCGAACCGCTCCCCGAAGCCGGCCAGATGCTCCCCCTGCGCCAGCGGCAGCGCGAACCGGATGCGGTGCAGCCGCTCGCCGTCGTCGAGGACGTCGATGCTGCCCGGCTCGACGGCGACTGCGCTGCCGTCCAGGGCCAGGGTGCCGTCGGTGGCGGGACGCCAGGCCGCGGACCGGACACTGAACCAGCGGGTGAGCGCGGTGCTCCCGTCCGGTCGGGTCGCGGTGAACCGGTAGCGCAGCGTGCCGGACGGCGCCGCCGGCAGCTCGCCCTGCCAGCCGCCGGACTGCCGCGCCAGCCGGGCCTGCGCCGAGGCGAGGTGACCGCCGTCGGTGGTCTGGCCGCGGGAGGCCCGCGACACTGGCTGCAGCGCGTGCGACTCGATCGGCGCACCGTCCACCGAGAGCTCGAGGACGACGCTCTCGACAGCCCCTGCGGTGCGGGCACCGAACCGCAGCGGTTCCCCGGCTACCGGCTGGACCGGCCAGCGCTGCTCGGTGTCGGCGGCGTAGGGGTGGCCCGACCCGGCAGGACGGTGGCGGATCACGCTTCCTCCTTCAGTTCGGCAGCGAGTCGGAGCACCATGGCGTGGCTCCACAGCAGCGGGGTGGCGACCGGACCCCACCTGTCGAGCCACTCCTGGCGGTAGCCGGGGTCGAGCAGGTGGCCTTCGACCTGTTCGGGCAGGTGACCCTGCTCGGTGGCGGTCGAGGTCGCCCAGTCCAGCAGGACGCGGGCGCCGTCGGCGTCACCGCCGGCCGCCTTGGCCAGACCGAGGAAGCAGGACAACAGCGGCCACCGGCCGCCCCCGAAGTAGGTGTCGGCCCGGAACCGGTAGACCCCGCCCGCCACGCTCAGCTGCTGCTCGACGGCGGCGATGGTGCCGCGCGCCAGGTCGGAGTCGGCCGGGAACAGCCTCAACGGTGCGACCAGGGAACACAGGCTGGCATCGACGGCGTCGGTGCCGAGCCACTTGGTGAGGTGGCCGTTCGCCGTGCCCTCCCGTTCGATCAGCGCGACGATCTCGTCGGCGGCCCGGCGGGCGCGGTCCGCCCGGTCACCGTCCACCAGAGTGTCCGACGCCGCCCGTCGCAGCCCGGCGGCGACGCAGCCGAGGGTGGAGACATGCACCTGTTCGCTGTGCTCCTCCCACCAGTCGTAGCAGGGCCGCCGCCACGACGACAGCAGGTAGTCGACCACCAGCGCTGCCGCGGGGCGCCACCGTGCGGGGTCGAGGTGGTGGCGGCCGGCGTGCTCGGCGACCGCCCACAGCCAGGTGCCGTAACCGTCGAGCTGGAAGTCCCACCACTCGTCGTCGCCGAGTTCGCCGTCCATCGTGAACCGGGTCGGCAGCATCTTCGACCCGGGCAGCGGGTGGCCGGACGCGGCGGCGTCCACCGCGGCCCGGATGGTGGCCGCGTGCCGCTGCACCACCTCGGCGCACCAGTCGTGGAAGGCGGTGGCCGAGTCGGCGGCACCGGCGGCCGACATGCCGTCGGCGATGAACGACCCGTCCCTGAACCAGCAGTAGCCCTGGTAGGCGGAGAAGGTCGGGCTCGCCGGATAGGCGCCGTTGCCGGCCTGCAGGCTCGTGATCACCTCGACGGAACGTCGTTCGAGCCAGGGCAGGTCGCGGCGCTGGGTGGTCGTCATGGCGGAGTATCGCTCCCGGGTCGGGGTGGGGGCCGGCGGGGGCCCCGCCCCCCCCGATGGGGGAGGCGTCAGCCCAGCAGGGGGTTGATCCGCTGCTCGGCGGAGGCGAGCGCCTCCTCGACGGTCTTGCGACCGGCGGCGGCCTCGGTCAGCTCCTCACCGACGATGTCCTGCATCTGGGTCTGGTTCTCGCCGATCACCGGCGGCAGCGCGACCCCCTTCAGCGAGTCGAAGACGGCCTGGCGGTTGGCCGGGGCGCCCTTCTCCAGGTACGGGGCGAGCAGGCTCTGGTCGGCGACCGGCGGCAGCTCCCAGCCGGCGGCCAGGCGGGTGTCGACCATGGTCGTGGAGGTAGTCAGGTACTGCGCCCACTTCGTGGCGGCCTCGACGTTCTTGCTGCCCGCGGAGACCGCGACCGCGTTGGAGAACATCGCGGAGGCCTGCTGGGCGTCACCCGGCTCGACCGCGATGTCCCAGGCGAAGTCGGCCTCGGCCAGCGCCCCGAACATCCAGATGCCGGTGGTCCACATGCCGAGCTTGCCGTCGCTGAACAGCTTGGTGTCGAAGTCGGGGGTGCCGGCGCCCTGCTCGGGGGTCGGCATCGTGGTGCCGGACTTGCCGACCAGCCAGTTCGCCGCCTTCACGCCCTCGGGGCTGTTGAAGGCCACGGTCTTGCCGTCGTCGGCCAGGAACTTCCCGCCCGCCTGGGCGAGCGCCTTGTAGTACTCGTAGAAGCTGATCGGCTGGTAGGCGCCGAACACCCCCGCGTCGGCGTCAGTGATCTTCTTCGCTGCGGCCTCGGCGTCGGCCCAGGTCCAGTCATTGGTGGGGTAGCCGACTCCGGCCTTGTCGAACAGGTCCTTGTTGTAGAACAGCACGACTGTGGAGAACGAGCTGGGCAGGGCGTACTGGGTGCCGTCGGTGGCGTACGCGCCCGCCAGGTTGGCCGGGTAGGCGCTGGTGTCGACCCCGGCCAGCGGGGCCAGGACGCCGTTGGCCTGGAAGGCGGCGTAGTTGGCGTACTCGATGTCGAAGACGTCGGACGCGGTCCCGCCGGCGAGGTCGGTCTGCAGGGCTGTGAAGTAGTCGGCGTAGGGCAGCGTGGTGACCTCGACCGTGACACCCGGGTTCTCGGCCTCGAAGGCGTCGACGATCGTCGCGAGGTTCTCCTCGTTGCCGCCGTTGGAGATGAAGTTGGTGTAGGTGATGGTCACCGGCTCGGCGGGTGCCGAGCTCTGCGGGGCGTCCGTCGAAGGGGCGGGCGCCGGCGCAGCCGGGGTGCAGGCGGCGAGCGTCAGACCCATGGCGAGGGCCAGACCGGCACGCGCCAGCGTCGTGGTGCGGGACATCGTTTCTTCCTTTCGTGGGCGGGTCACTTGAACCCCGTGTTGGCTACGCCCTGGATGACGTACTTCTGGGCGAAGAGGTAGATGGCGAGCATCGGGAGGATCGAGACGACCGAGCCGGCCATCATGACGTCCCAGTCGGTCGTGTACTGGCCCTGCAGTCCGGCCAGGGCCAGCGGGAGGGTCTTCATCTCGGCGGACCGCAGGATCACCAGCGGCCAGAGGAAGGCGTTCCAGCTGCTCATGAACGCGAACACCGTGAGGGTGGCGAGCGCGGGTCCGATCAGCGGCAGGATGAC
>JAEYUH010000307.1 GCA_023432725.1 Actinomycetes bacterium
AGACGTAGTAGAGTGACCAGCCGGGTCACCACGGCCCGGACAACTGAAGAGGCGGGCTGTAGCGCAGCTTGGTAGCGCACTTGACTGGGGGTCAAGGGGTCGCAGGTTCAAATCCTGTCAGCCCGACAAATGCCTTGGATGCCGTTGAGCGTGGCTACTTCTCGACTGCCTGACGTGCGTCCGATCAGCCGATCGGGTTGGGCCGGGGCTTGTTGACGATCCGCTCCTTGCCGGGATCCGGATTGACAACGACGATCGGCGGATCGAGATCGATCTCCTCGTCGTGCGGCAAGCGGTGGAAGATCACCGGCGGGTCCTCGACCCGCTGGTGGACGCCGGGTTGCAGCGGATCGTTGTCGAAGAAGTCGTGATCGGGCCAGGCGACCCCGGCGATGCCGCGCATCATCGTCAACAAGTCGCTCTGCAGAGCGTCCCGGGCCGCCTGGGTCGACGGGCGCGTGTTCACCAGCACGGCCCAGGTGGTGTTGGTGGCCGGGTCCGTTTCGAGGGCGGTCGTCGTCCCCTTCAGTCCACCGAAATGGTTCCGGACGCCGGACGGGGACACCCCCCAGCCGTGGGCGTAGGCGGGGTTCGCGACCGACCCGCTCATCATCGACCTCACCTGGGCCGGGTCGAGCAGGGCCAGCTTGTCTCCGTCCCCCGAGACGTGAATCCCGAACCGGACCATGCCGATCGCACTGCCGACCCAGCCGCCGTGCGCGTCCATCCTGGCCACGTCCATGTCGTACGGGTCGTCGCCGTCACCGACGTACTGCACCTCGTCGGCCTGCCGGTCGTTCTTGGTGTTCCCGGCGATCGTCATCCCCCGGACGCCGACCGGGTCGAACACCAGCGAGTGCACCGCGTCGGCGTAGGCCTGGCCCGTCCGGCGTTCGACCACCCGCCCCAGCAGGCAGTAGCCGAAGTTGGAGTAGGCGTAGACCGAGCCCGGGGTACGCATCGGATAGGTGTCGAGGACCTGCCCGATCAGCGTCGCCTGGTCACCGGCGATGGTGAGCATCGGGTCGTCCATGCCATCGATGTCGCCGGACGCGCCCGGGCCCACGTTGTCCCAGCTCCCGCCGGTGTGGTTGAGCAGGTGCTCGACCGTGACCTCCAGCTGGTTCTTGCTGTAGGACAGCTTGCCGTAGCTGGTGCCCAGGATGCCCGCGGCCCCGAACACGGTATCGGTCAGCGCCAGCCGGCCGGCCTGGATCAGGCGATGGACGGCCACGCTGGTGATCGGCTTGGCCAGGCTGGCGACCCGCATCCGGTGCCTGGTGCGCAGCGTCTCGTGCTTGTCGATGTCGGCATGACCCCTGGTCGTGGCCAGGACGAGGCGTCCGTCGTAGGCGACGGCAAGGGACAGCCCCGGCACCGTCTGCTGGTCGCAGAAGGTGTCGATGGCGTCGGTGATGGTGCTCCACGAGTCCGCCCGGAACGCGTCGTTGACGAAGACGCCGGTGTACCGGTCGGCTCGGCCGGTGGTCGAGCAGCCGGCGATCGACACCGGACGGAAGCCCTGCAGGCGCAGGTCGTCGAAGTCGTCGCGGAAGTCGGCGCCGGAGCGGCCGTGCCGGACCTCGAACGGAAGCCTGGAAGGCCCCCAGATGACGGCCCAGCGGGCGACGCCGCCCACCGAGTAGGGACAGGCCATCGTCAACTCGCGCTGCAGGACGCCGGCGGTGACCACCCGCTGCTGGAACTCCGGATCGCTGAGGAAGTGCTCGGAGGCCCAGTCATCGTGCGGGCCGGCCTCCCAGATGGTGCTGAACACGGCGTCGCCGCCCCAGGCACAGGCGTTGATGTGCACCAGTGTCCAACCGGCATCCCGCATCTGGTCGAAGTGCGCCTGGTAGTCGGCCAGCGCGATGCCGTGGCGGGCCTCCCAGCGCGGGGACGCGGCGTCGTCCCACAGGTCGGCGTAGTACACCTGCCCCTGCTCGACGTAGGCCCCGGTGCAGCGCAACCGCAGGCCACGATCGGTCTGACGCCGGAAGCGCTCCTCCATCTCGGCGGCCGGCACCTTGTGATTCGCCTCCCAGGAGCGCCCGTCGGCGTTGGGCGCCCAGACGGCGTTGACCCGAGCCGACTCGCCGTCGGCGAACCCCTGCAGCCAGTGCGGGCGCCAGCCTTCGTTGCGGGAGCGGTCGAACTGCGCCTGGAAGTCCCGCACCGGGACTCCGTACTGTGCGAGCCAGTTCATGGCACCTCCACCTACGTGGTGTGGTCCAACCTCATGTGGTGGCCCGGGGGCCATCCAGTCGGACCGACCCACTGTAGGGTGCGTGGGCGCCGTCCCCGTCTGGGCACTATTGCGAAGTCGTTGCAGAGTGGGCGCAGCGACTTCATGGCTCGGTCCCAAGCATCAACGCCGACGCTTGACGAGGGCTGGTCGACCGCCGATAGCTGGCGATGCTCGTGGCGCTGGACCAGGTGGCGAGGGCGAGGATGCCGGGCAGGAAGCCGTAGCCGAAGGCCGAGTCCTTTCCGGTGCCTGCGATGAGGGTCAGGAAGGGAATGACGAAGGCGAGCGCGCCGACCAGTGCCACGACTCCCGTCCAGCGTGGGAGCGGGCCGTGTCGTACCGTCAGCAAGCCTGCGCTGCCGAGCAGCGCGACGAATCCCATGGCGGCGACCAAGTACGGTCCGGTGGCTGCGGTCATCACGGCTCGACTCACGAGTGGATCCGCCTGGGAGCCCTCACTGGTCGTGGCGCCGACCATCACGATCGCCATGGCGATGCCGGTACCTCCGACCACCGCTCCCGCGACCGCGACGCGTGCGAGGTGCGTCGACCTCGCAACGTTCTCCTGGGTGGTGGCCAGGGCTCCTCGGATGGTTCCTGCGAAGTGCAGCAGCGCAAGCCCCGCCAGCAGAATGACGAAGCCACCGACGCCGCTTCTGACGCGGTTGGCGCCGGCCCAGGTAGTCCAGGCGTCGTCCGCCGCCGTGTAGTCGGGCGCGTCACCGCCGCTCAGGAACCACGCGACCAGCAGGA
>JAEYUH010000071.1 GCA_023432725.1 Actinomycetes bacterium
GCGGCGTGGTAGGGGTTGAAGAACTTCTGCTTGTAGTCGGCGATGAAGGCCCGCTCGGCCGCTTCGGGGTCGTCGGCCGCAGCCAGGGCGCGGCGGTTCAGCAGCCGGGAAGCCCCTTTGGCGCCCATCACCGCGATCTGGGCCGTCGGCCAGGCGAAGGCGATGTCGTTGCCCAGTTGCTTGGAGCTCATCGCGACGTAGGACCCGCCGATCGCCTTGCGGATGACGACGGAGATCTTGGGAACTGTGGCCTGGGCGTAGGCGTAGATCACCTTCGCGCCGTGCCGGATCACACCGGCGTACTCCTGCTCGACCCCCGGCAGGTAGCCGGGGCAGTCGACGAAGGTGAGGACCGGGATGTTGTAGGCGTCGCACAGCCGGACGAAGCGGGCGATCTTGTCGCTGGAGTTGATGTCGAGCGCCCCGGACAGGTGCACCGGCTGGTTGGCGACCGCCCCCACCGAGTGGCCGTCGAGCCGGGCGAACCCTGTGATCACGTTGGGCGCGAATGCCTCGGCCACCTCGAGCAGGCTGTCGCGGTCCATGACCAGGTCGAGCAGCCGGCGCATGTCGTAGGGAAGCTCATCGTCGTCGGGGACAATCGTGTTGAGTTCGTCCTCCAGCCGGAACGGGTCGTCGTAGGGAGCGAGCTGTGGCGCGTCCTCGGTGTGGTTCTGGGGCAGGTAGCTGAGCAGCAGCTTGGCCAGCGAGAGGGCGGCCTGGTCGGTCTCGACCTCGAAGTGGGCGACTCCGCTGCGGGAGTTGTGGACCCACGCACCACCCAGATCCTCGGTAGTCACCTGCTCGCCGGTGACCGCCTTGATGATCTCGGGCCCGGTGAGGAACATGTTGGACGTGGTGTCGACCATCACCACGAAGTCGGTCAGGGCCGGCGAGTACACCGCCCCGCCGGCGCACGGCCCCATGATGAGCGAGATCTGCGGGACCACCCCGGATGCCCGGACGTTGCGGTAGAAGACCTCGCCGTAGGCGGCCAGGGACTTGATGCCTTCCTGGACGCGGGCGCCACCGGAGTCGTTGAGCCCGATGATCGGGATGCCGGCCTCCATCGCCAGGTCGAGGATCCGGCTGATCTTGTGCGACTGCACCTCGGAGAACGAGCCGCCCAGCACGGTGAAGTCCTGGGCGTACACCGCCACCCTCCGGCCGTGCACCTTGCCGAACCCTGTGATCACACCGTCGCCGGGGAACCGGCGCTCGGCCATCCCGAAGTCGGTGTTCTGGTGGGTGGCGAGCGCGCCGAGTTCCTGGAAGGACCCCTCGTCGAGCAGGATCGACAGCCGCTCCCTCGCGGTCAGCTGGCCCCGCGCGTGCTGGGCGTCGATCCGTTCCTTGCCCCCACCGGCGAGGGCCTGCGCCCGCTTGCTCCTCAACCCGGCCAGCCGGTCAGCCATCTGCCCGTCCTCCGTTCCGCCCGCTCTCGTGCGGTCCCCGCGTCGCGGCACGTGCTCGGCCCGGAGACGTTGAGCAGTACCACCACTGTCTCACGCACCGGCCCGGCGAAGGGGAGAACCCCTCGACTCGTCCCTCCGCCGGAGGAGCCGCTCGAGTGGATCAGGCCGAAGTCACCTTCGTCCGCCGGCGCAGCAGGATCACCACACCGGAGGCGAGGAACGCGAGGATCCCGACCAGAGCGGTCGTGCTGACGGCCGGGTGGGCACCGGCGAAGCCGTCCGGTGAGGTGTGCTTGAGCCAGATGCCGAAGTAGGCCCAGACCAGCACGAGCCCGTAGGCGACGTCACGGTCGCGCAGGATGACGGCGGAACCGATCACCGCACCCACGGCGATGATCACCACCGCCCAGACCGGCTCGCTGATACCGAACCGGTCCCAGCCGATGCTCACCAGCCACACCGTGATGTTCGCGATGGTGGCGACGGTGATCCAGCCGAAGTAGACGCTGAACGGCAGCCGCAGGAACAGCGCATCCCTTCCCGACGGCTTGGCGGCGATGATCGTCCGGGTGATCAGGATGAGCAGCACCAGCATCGTGATCAGCAGCACTGTGGAAAGGCCGATCAGGTCGTAGTGCCACGTGACGATCCACGCCGCATTGGCCAGCGACGACAGTGAGAACAGCACGCCGACGCGTTCCAGCAGCGTCACCCTCGCGGTCGCGTCACCCTCAAAGACCGCGCCCGCGGGCTGGAAGAGTCCCAGCTGGTACAGCACGTGGGCGGCGAGCAGCAGGTAGATCACCCCCCAGATCGCGAAGGTGAGCCCGGTCGGGGCGAACAGGTTGGGGTAGGCGTCGGAGACCGCGCCGGTGGTGCGCCCGTTGAGCGGCAGTCCGTTCGCGAGCGCGTTGAGGGTGATCATGATCAGGTAGGTAGCTACCACGAGCGCCTTGATCGCGGGCCTTGCTGTCGGTGCCTTCATGGCGATGTCCTTCCGGTTGGCGGGGTTGGGATCAGGTGACGGGACGGCCGGGGTCGGCGGCGGGCTCAGCCGGCGCGGCGGCGGGCCGGGCGGGTCGGCTGAGCCGTGGGATCAGGACGGGGGTCTGCGCCTTGTACGCCTCGTAGTCGGCCTGGCCGCCCCACCTGGCGTCCGCCTTGCGCTCCAGCAGCGGGACGCCGCTGACCCGGGTCAGCAGGACGGCGACGAAGACCGGGGAGATCAGGGCTACCCACTGCCAGCCCTGCAGCACCGGCAGCGCGATGATCGCGACCCCGAGCCACAGCAGGATCTCTCCGAAGTAGTTGGGGTGGCGCGACAGCCCCCACAGCCCGGTGGAGATGAAACGGCCCTTGTTGGCCGGGTCGGCGTTGAAACGGCTCTTCTGCAGGTCCGCGACCACCTCGAGGCCGAAGCCGAGCAGCCACACCAGAAGGCCGGCAACGGCGAACCCGTCGAAGGCCACCCGGGTCGACGTGGTGATGGTCACCCACGCCGCCGCGGCGGTGAGCGTGACCCACAGGCCCTGGATGGTCCACACGTTGAGGAACCGGAGGAAGGACGGCTTGATGTCGTCGAACCTGTCGTCGCGGCCCGCCCTGGTGACCCGGCGGAACAGGAACGGTCCGAGGCGCAGCGCCCAGACGATCACCATCGCCCCCACCAGCACCGCCCGGGCGTCAAGACCGGGGGTGACCAGCAGCAGCAGGATTGTGATGGTGGTGTAGGTGAGGCTGCCGGTCAGGTCGAAGAACCGCTCGGTCTGCGCTCGGAATGACGGGAGGAACACCACCCACTGCACGACGTACGCCGCGGCGACGGCGAGCAGGAACACCGGGACACCGCCCACCGTGGCCCCGCCCTGGCTGCCGGCCAGCGCGACGAGCGCGCCCAGCAGCACCACCAGCGGCAGGACGAGGAGGGCGTTCCGGTCGGCTGTCTTCATGTCGTGGAGTCCTTTCGGTTGCGGAGGTGGCGCGCGGGAGGTGACCTCCCAGGCGGCCGGGGCTAGAGGTTGTCGAGGGCCCGCTGGAGGTCGGCCGCCGTGGCGTCGCCGAGTTTGGCGAAGGTGCCCCCGAGGAAGGGTTCGGCCAGTCGCAGCAGACCGCTGAAGCCGAACCGGGCGTCGTACTCGAGTTCGGTGCCGCCGTCCCCCCACGGCCGCACGATGACCGTGTCGTAGGACTCGACCCCCTTCGTCCGCCCGACGATCACGAAGCGGTCCTGGGCCACCGCCTCGACGGTGTAGGTCAGTTCCATCTGCCGGCCGTTGAACTCCGAGACGTTCCGGTAGCGGGTGCCGACGCCGCCGTCGCCCTCGATCCGGGTGCAGGAGATGGTCCCGGCGTCCCACTGCACGGAGTTCTCGAAGTCGAGCAGGTAGGCGAGTACCCGCTCCGGGCCCGCCGCTGCGGTGCGTACGGTGCGGTTCACGGTGATGGCCATCGGTCCTCCGGTTGCTTCGGGTCGGGGTGGCGGCGGTGCGCGCACCACCAGTATTACTCAAATCTATTTGAATATCAAACGTACTTGTGTAAGCTGGGGTCGCACACACAGGAGGCACTCTTGACCACGCAGCAGTTCCATCCCGGCGCCTTCGCATTGCAGGCGACGATCGACCTGTCGAACGAGGTCGAGCGCGAGCTCACCCGGCTGCTGGGCCTGCACCTGACCGATTACCGGGCACTGTCGGCACTGTCCAGCCTGTCCACCGCGGGTCCGGTGACGGTGGGCCAGCTTGCCGACCAGCTCGGGGCGAGTCCTGCGACCACCACCGCTATCGTGAACCGGCTGGAGCGCAGCGGCTACGTCGAGCGGGAACGCACCCGGCGGGACCGACGCCTGGTACACGTGCGGGTCACCACCCCGGGCTCCCGGCGGGTGATGGAGGCGATGGCACCGCTGATGGCAGCCGTGAGCGACCACCTGTGGGCACTTCCGCGCGACGACCAGCGCACGGTCCTGGACTTCCTCGGGGTCGTCCGCGAGCAGATGCAGGCGCACATCGAGACGATGTCGGAGATGCAGGCGTGATGGCCGCCACCGATCCTGACCTGCTCACCCATCGCAACGCCACCGACCTGCTGGCCCACCGCACCCGTCGGGCCCCTGATCACGTCGCCTTCGACGTCCGCGACGCCGGGGCGCCGTCGACAACGGACTGGCGACAGGTCACCACCGGGGAGTTCGAGGACCAGGTCCGCGCGCTCGCGAAGGGGTTCATCGCCGTCGGGATCGAACCCGGCGACGCGATCGCCGTGATGGCCCCCACCAGGTACGAGTGGGCGCTGGCCGACCTGGCGGCCTGGTACGCCGGCGCTGTCGTCGTCCCGGTCTACGAGACCTCGGCCCAGCCGCAGG
>JAEYUH010000151.1 GCA_023432725.1 Actinomycetes bacterium
CACCGCTACACCCCGCAGGGGGTGGTCGGCCAGATCGACAAGGCCCGTCAGGAGGCCGGTTCGTGGATCGGTGACTTCCTCTCTACCATGGGCGAGGCGATGGACGAGCGGGAGAACGAGTTGCGCGAGGCTCTCGGCCTGGACAGGTGACACCACCTGTCCAGGAGGATCCGGACCCCGATCGCACCACCCAGTTAGGAACACCCGATGAATACCGCTGACGTCCGCCAGCGCTTCCTTGACTTCTTCGCGGCGCGCGAGCACACGATCGTGCCGTCCGCCCCGCTGGTCTACAACGACCCGACGCTGCTGTTCGTCAACGCCGGCATGGTGCCGTTCAAGCCGTACTTCACCGGTGCCGAGGAAGCGCCGTTCAAGCGCGCGGTGAGCGTCCAGAAGTGCGTGCGGACCCTCGACATCGAAGAGGTGGGCAAGACCACGCGGCACGGCACCTTCTTCCAGATGCCCGGCAACTTCTCCTTCGGCGACTACTTCAAGGAAGGCGCTATCCGGTTCGCCTGGGACCTGGTCACCGGCGACCTCGCCCAGGGCGGCTACGGCTTCGACCCGGACCGGGTCTGGGTCACCGTCTACCTCGACGACGATGAGGCCATCGAACTGTGGAAGCAGGTGGGCATCCCTGCCGAGCGGATCCAGCGCCGTGGCCTGAAGGACAACTACTGGCACATGGGCATCCCCGGCCCCGGCGGACCGTGCTCCGAGATCTACATCGACCGCGGGGCCGAGTTCGGCAAGGACGGCGGCCCGGTCGCCGACGAGGACAGGTTCCTGGAGATTTGGAACCTCGTCTTCCAGACCGAGGAGCTCTCGGCAGTGCGGGCGAAGGACGACTTCGACGTCGCCGGCCCGCTGCCCAGCAAGAACATCGACACCGGCGCAGGGCTTGAGCGGATCGCCTACCTGCTGCAGGGCGTCGACAACATGTACGAGATCGACGAGGTCTTCCCGGTGCTGGCGAGGGCGGGGGAGCTGGCGGGCAAGCGGTACGGCGCCGTGCCCGCCGACGACATCAGGATGCGCGTGGTTGCCGACCACGTCCGCTCCTCGCTGATGCTGATGACCGACGGCGTCACCCCCGGCAACGAGGCGCGCGGCTACGTGCTGCGCCGGTTGCTGCGTCGCTCCATCCGGGCGATGCGGCTGCTCGGCGTGAACGACCCCGTGCTGCCCGAGCTGCTCCCGGTCAGCCGGGAGAAGATGGCGGCGTCCTACCCGGAGATCGACCAGCAGTGGGCGCGGGTCAGCCAGGTCGCCTACGCCGAGGAGGAGGCGTTCCGGCGCACCCTCGCGGCCGGCACCCAGATCTTCGACCTGGCCGCCGCCGACGCCAAGGCGTCCGGTGCGTCCACGCTGCCGGGCGACCGCGCCTTCCAGTTGCACGACACCTATGGCTTCCCGATCGACCTCACCCTTGAGATGGCGTCCGAGCAGGGCCTCGAGGTCGACCGCGAGGGCTTCCGCCGCCTGATGCAGGAGCAGAAGGACCGCGCGAAGGCCGATGCGAAGGCGAAGAAGGCAGGGGCGGTCTCGTCCGAGGCCTACAAGTCACTGCGGGCCGGTGGGGAGGTGCCCTTCCTCGGGTTCACCGACCTGGCCACCGAGACGACGGTCCGCGGGATCATCGCCGATGGCACGCTGGTCGACTCCGCGCGGCCGGGCGACGTCGTCGAGGTGGTCCTCGAGGAGACGCCGTTCTACGCCGAGGCGGGCGGTCAGGACTCCGACTCGGGAGTCATCACCGCCGCGGGACTGACCCTTGAGGTGCTGGACGTGCAGCGCCCGATCCCGGGACTGGTGGTCCACCAGGTCCGGGTCGAGGACGGGGAGCTCGCCGCGGGCGCGCGGGTGCAGGCCCTGGTGGACGCCGCCGCGCGGGCGCGGGCCTGCCAGGCCCACACCGCGACCCACATCGTGAACGCCTCGTTGCGCCAGCTGCTGGGTGAGGGAACCCATCAGGCCGGCTCCTACAACCGGCCCGGCTACCTGCGCTTCGACTTCAACAGCCCGCAGGCGCTCTCCACCGGGCTCCAGCAAGAGCTGGAGGGGGTCGCCAACGAGGCGATCCGCTCCGACTACGAGGTGGCCGCCGTGGAACTGCCGCTGGCCGAGGCGAGGGCGCTCGGGGCACAGGCCATGTTCGGCGAGAAGTACGGCGACGTGGTCCGGATGGTCGAGTTCGCCGGCCCCTGGTCGCGCGAACTGTGCGGCGGCACCCACGTCGAGCGCACCTCCCAGATCGGGCTGCTCAGCCTGCTGGGTGAGGCCTCGGTGGGCTCCGGCATCCGGAGGGTGGAGGCGCTCGTCAGCGCCGATGCCTTCGACCACCTGGCCAGGGAGCGCGCCCTGGTAGCGAACCTTGCCGACCTGCTCAAGGTGCAGCCCGACCAGCTCACCGACCGGGTCACCAAGCTTGTCGCGCAGCTGAAGGCAGCCGAGAAGGAGCTGGCGGCCGTCCGGAGCCGTCAGCTGCTCGAGCGGGTGCCCGCCCTGGTGGCCGGCGCGCAGACCGTCGACAGGTACCGGCTGGTGGCCGAGCACCTGCCCGGCGTGGCCGCCGACGACCTGCGGATGCTGGCGACCGAGGCCAGGGCCAGGTTCGGCGGCGAGCCGGCGGTGGTGGCGCTGGTCGGCGGCGAGACCAAGCCCGCCCTGATCGTGGCCACCACCCCCGCGGCCCGCGAACTCGGCGCCAGGGCCGGCGCGCTGGTGGGGGTGGCGGCCCCCGCCCTCGGCGGACGCGGCGGCGGACGCGACGACCTCGCCCAGGGCGGCGGCACTGACCCGGCCGGGGCACCGCGGGCGCTGGACGCGATCCGGGTCGCGCTGCAGGGCTGACCGGCGTGCGCTCAGGGGTCCGGCTGGCCGTCGACTGGGGGACCGCCCGGATCGGGGTGGCGGCCTGCGACCCGGCGGGCACCCTTGCCTACCCCGTCGAGACGGTGCCCGCGGGGCCGACAGCGATCGCCCGGCTGCGTCAGCTGGTGGCGGAGTACGAGCCGATCGAGCTGGTCCTCGGGCTGCCGCGGACGCTGGCCGGCACCGAGTCCCACGCCGCGGAGCGGATCCGCGCCGTCGCTGCCGAGCTGTCGGCAGCCCTGCCCGGTGTGCCGCTGCGCCTGGTAGACGAGCGGCTCAGCACCGCTGCCGCCGCACGACGGCTCGAACAGGCCGGACGCAACACCCGGCGGCAGCGTGGGGTGATCGACCAGGCGGCAGCCGTGGCTATCTTGGAGGGTGCGCTCGACCTGGAGCGTGCCACCGGCCAACCGCCAGGAGAACTGCCATGACCGCCCGCCGCGCCCT
>JAEYUH010000190.1 GCA_023432725.1 Actinomycetes bacterium
AGTTGGAGTCCCGCAGGGCCACGGTGGTCAGCCCGCTGCCGGCGAACCTGGCCGGGCCGACCGAGGCCGTCCGGACCCCGGCTCCCGCCAGGCGCTCCAGGTAGGTGAGCTGTGGCTGGACGTCGAGTCCGTGGACGTCGGCGGGCCACTGCAGCGTGTTGAGCACCTTGCCGGTCGGCGGGTAGCGGAAGGCGTAGCCGGCGACGCCGTGCTGGCCGGGGGTCAGGCCGGTCCCGAGGCTCGTGATGCTGGTAGCTGTGGTGCTGGGCACCCCCGAGGTGATGGAATGTCCCGTCTCGGAGAGCCCGGCGAGAAAGGGGGCGGCGCGCGTCCAGTGCTCCCGCTGCTCCCAGCCCAGCCCGTCGACCAGCAGCACCACGTAGCGCGCGGCGTCCGGCAGTCCCAGCCGGTCGCCGGACCCGGGCAGGCCGAGGTGGGCCCCGATGCTGGGCAGCAGGTCGGCGAGCGTCCCGCTGCCGTAGGCGGGGATGACGGGATCGGTCATCGGGTGCCGGTGGCGAGCTGCAGCGCGGTCCCGAACTGGACGAGCTCGCGGACCTTCGCCTCGCCGTCGGCGGCGGCACTGATCCGGACGGTGAGGTCGTCGACGGCCAGGTCGCCGCTGTAGCCGTGGTCGGCGTCGCAGTTCGGGTCACCGCACCGGGCCGGCTCGATCTCGATGCGCCGCGTCGTGCCCCAGCTGATGGTCAGCCACGCCTCGACGACGCGCGACTTGCGGGTGCCGTAGGACTCGGGGTGGTCGACCACCTGGCTCAGCGCCACCGAGCCGATCCTGCCCAACGGCACGGACTCGGTGGTGGTCACCGCGCGCATCGGCTCGCCGGGGGCGGCGTTCTCGTCGGTGTGCCCCACCAGCAGCCGGCTGGGGGTCAGCAGCAGGACGGACAGGTGGCGCTGGATCTCGTCCTGGCTGAAGGTCGCCTCGTGGTGGACGAGGTGGGCCTCCACCGGTTCGGCTCCGCGCGCCAGCGAGATGGCGTCCGCGATCAGCTCGGGGAAGTAGCCGCAGTCGCGGATCTCCTCGACGAGCGACGCGGGCAGCGCCAGACCGGGGCGTGGACTCATTGCGCCATCTTTCCACGCCCACCGCGCGCGAGGGGAATTCCTGGACCGGTCGCATCGCCCGGCGGGACCGGATCGCATACTCTGTCGCCCGTGAGCACCCGCCCCTTCATCGCCGCGCGGATCGAGGAAGCGATCGACCGGATCGGGGAACGGCTGTGGCGCTCGCTGGGGTGGCGAGAGCACGTCATCTGCTACACCGGGTACGGCACCAGCGCCTCGGTTCGCATCCTGGGCCGGGTGGTGCTGATGCCGCGGCGGGCCCGCACCCCGCTGCGCAAGGCCACCCAGGAGTTCGTGAAGCGACGCGGGTTCCGCAACTTCGTCACCGCGCCGTGCGTGCGGGTGCCCGTGGTGCTGCGGATCGGCGACCAGGAGATCAGGGCTGTCACCGACCGCGGCGGCTACATCGACCTGCGGGTGCGCGACCACGGCCTGCAGCCCGGCTGGCAGAGCGTCGAGATCCGCAGCCCCGGCTCGAAGAAGGCGCTCGCGCCGGTGCAGGTCGTCGACGACGCCGAAACCTTCGGGATCGTCTCCGACATCGACGACACGGTGATCACCACGCTGCTGCCCCGTCCGCTGATCGCGTTCTGGAACAGCTTCATCCGCGACGAGTCGGCGCGACAGGCGGTGCCGGGAATGGCGCGGCTGTACACCGAACTGCTGGCCGCCCACCCCGGTGCGCCGCTGGTCTACGTCTCGACCGGGGCCTGGAACACCCACCCCTTCCTCTCCCGGTTCCTCAAGCGGCACGCCTACCCCGCCGGGGCGATGCTGATGACCGACTGGGGGCCCACCAACACCGGGTGGTTCCGCTCCGGGCTGCAGCACAAGCGCGAGGCCCTGCTGCAGCTGACCCGGGACTTCCCCAACATCAGCTGGCTGCTGGTCGGCGACGACGGCCAGCACGACCCTGCGATCTACGGCGAGTTCGCCGCGGTGGCCCCCGACAACGTCAGGGCGATCGCCATTCGTCAACTCTCGCCGGCCGAGCAGGTGCTGGCCCACGGCACCCCCACCTCCCTCCAGGAGGGCGACGACCAGCCGTCCGACGTCCCGGTGCGGTGGGCGGCGGACGGTCGCGGCCTGCTGGCCCAGCTACGCGACCTGCCCGAGCTGGCCTGACCCGCCGCCGGGCGCGTCCGCGCGGCCGTCCGTGGTCGGCTGCGGCAGAATCAAGGGGCCCCGAGGGGGGCGCGAGGAGATGAGAACATGGTCAAGCCGCCCACCGACGACGAGGTGGCCGAACGGATCGTCGACATCGACGTGTCCGCCGAGATGGAAACCAGCTATCTGGAGTACGCCTACTCGGTGATCTACTCCCGCGCGCTGCCGGACGCCCGGGACGGGCTGAAGCCGGTGCAGCGCCGGATCCTCTACACCATGGACGAGATGCGGATCCGTCCCGACTCCTCCCACGTCAAGTGCGCGCGGGTGGTCGGCCAGGTGATGGGCAAGCTGCACCCGCACGGCGACGCAGCGATCTACGACGCCCTGGTGCGCCTGGGCCAGCCCTGGGCGATGCGGCTGCCCGTGGTGGACGGGCACGGCAACTTCGGGTCGCTCGACTCCGGCCCCGCGGCGATGCGGTACACCGAGTGCCGGATGGCACCCGCCGCGGTGGCGATGACGGCCGGGCTGGGCGAGGACACCGTCGACTTCCGTCCGAACTACGACGGCGAGGAGACCGAGCCGATCGTCCTGCCGGCGGCCTACCCCAACCTGCTGGTGAACGGGACGACGGGCATCGCGGTCGGGATGGCCACCAACATCCCGCCGCACAACCTCGTGGAGACCGTCCAGGCCTGCAAGTACCTGCTGCGCCACCCCGACGCGGGGGTGGACGAGCTGATGCGGTTCATCCCCGGACCCGACCTGCCGGCCGGCGGCAAGATCATCGGGCTGGACGGCATCCGGGAGGCCTATGCCACCGGCCGCGGGGTGTTCAAGGTCAGGGCGAGCGCACGCATCGAGCAGGTGCACGCCCGCCGCAAGGGCATCGTCGTCTCCGAGCTGCCGTACATGGTCGGCCCGGAGCGGATCATGGAGCAGGTCAAGACCCTGGTCCAGAGCAAGAAGCTGACCGGGATCAGCGACATCAAGGACCTGACCGACCTGGCCAACGGCACCCGCCTGGTGATCGAGGTCAAGAACGGCATCAACCCCGAGGCCCTGCTGGAGGAGCTGTACCGGCTCACCAAGCTGGAGGACTCGTTCGGCATCAACGCCGTGGCCCTTGTCAACGGCCAGCCCGCGACGCTCGGATTGAAGGAGATGCTCGAGGTCTACCTCGAACACCGCCTCGAGGTGATCCGGCGGCGCTCGGCCTTCCGGCTGGGCAAGGCGTCCGACCGGCTGCACCTGGTCGAGGGCCTGCTGATCGCGATCGTCGACATCGACGACGTGATCGCGATCATCCGCAGCTCGGACGACGCCGGCCAGGCGCGAGCGCGGTTGATGGAGGCCTTCGAGCTGACCGAGACGCAGACCAACTACATCCTCGACATGCAGCTGCGGCGGCTGACCAGGTTCAGCCGGATCGAGCTCGAGGCCGAGCGCGAGCAGCTGCTCAACACGATCGCCGACCTTCAGGCGATCCTCGACAGCGACGACCGGCAGCGCGAGGCGGTCGCCGCCGAGCTCGACGAGGTGGCCCGCACCCACGGGACGCCGCGCCGGACCATCCTGCTCGAATCGGCGGGGACGACGGTCACCGCGGCGACGGCGGCGCTGGAGGTGGCCGACGACCCGTGCTGGGTGCTGCTCTCCTCCGCGGGCCTGCTGGCCAGGGCCGACACCGCCGACCCGCTGCCCAGCTCGGGTCCGCGCGCCGTCCACGATGTCGTGGTCTCCGCCGCACGGACCACAGCCAGGGGCGAGTACGGCGCGCTCACCACCGCCGGACGGCTGATCCGCTGCCACGCGATCGACCTGCCCTCGGTTCCGGTGACCGCGTCCGCGCCGAATCTGAAGGGCGGCTCGCTCGCCGGGGAGGTGATCGACCTGCTGCCGGGGGAACGCATCCTCGCCCTCACCAGCCTGTCGTCCGACACCTTCGGGTGGGCGCTGGGCACCGCCGCGGGCGTGGTGAAGCGGGTGACCCCCGAGCTGCTCAGCAAGGACGCCTGGGAGGTGATCCGGCTCGACGACGGCGACTCGGTGGTCGGGGCTGTCGAGTTGCTGCATGACCTCGACGAGCTGGTCTTCGTGACCTCCGACGCCCAGTTGCTGCACTTCCCGGCCAGCGCGGTGCGCCCCCAGGGCCGTGCCGGCGGTGGGATCGCCGGCATCAAGCTCTCCCCCGGCGCGCGGGTGGTGTCCTTCGGCGCCTCCGCCCTGAGCGACGCCGTGGTAGTCACCGTGGCCGGCTCATCGAGCGCCCTGCCCGGGACCGAGCCGGGCGCCGTGAAGGTGACCCGGTTCGCCGAGTACCCGGGCAAGGGCAGGGCGACCGGAGGGGTGCGCTGCCACCGCTTCCTGAAGGGCGAGGACACGCTGCTGCTGGCCTGGGTCGGCCCCGAGCCCGCGGTAGCCTCCGCCGCCAGCGGATCCCCGATCGAACTCCCCGCCCCGGACTCCCGCCGCGACGGCTCCGGCACCCCCGCCGGCCAGCCGATCGCCGCGATCGGCTCCCGCTACCACCCCTGACGGCTCACGGGGACGGTTCCCCGGCTCACGGGGACGGTTCTCCGGCTCACGGGGACGGTTCCCCGGCTCACGGGGACGGTTCCCCGGCTCACGGGGACGGACCCTGCGCCTCCTGACTGGACAGCTGTCGCCGTCCTCGGCGACAACCGTCCGGTCGGGTGAGGGTTCCCGTGAGCCGGACGCCGGGGTAGCGTCGCCGGATGGACGCAGCCGAGGATGCCGTGATGGTGCCGATGCTGCCGTGCCGGGACGTCGACGCGACGGCGGAGTTCTGGACGGCGCTCGGTCTCACCGTCACCTACCACCAGCTCCGCCCGAACCCGTACGTGGCTCTCGAACGGGGCGGGATCGTGCTCCACTACTACGGCCTGGACGGCCTCATCCCTGAGGCGAACCACGGCACCTGCGGGATCATCGTCGCCGACACCGAGCCGCTGCACGCCCTCTTCACCGCAGGCCTGTCCGCCCGCTACGGACGGATCCCGGTCAGCGGCCTGCCACGGATCACCAGGCCGCGGCGACGGGCGAACAACGCGGGGTTGAGCGGGTTCAGCGTCGTCGACCCCGACGGCAACTGGATCCGGGTCAGCCGCAGGCCGTCCGGCACCGACGAGCAGCCCCGTTCGGTGGACGACCGGACGGAGTGGGTCTCCGAGGGCGGCGGCCAGGCGACCCGCTCGCTGGAGCACGCCGTCGTGATCGCAGACTCCCACGGCGACGAAGCCCAGGCCGAGCGGGTGCTCGCCGCCGCGCTCCGCCGCCACCCGGACGCCGCCGTCCCCGAGGCCGCCGCCGCCTGGGCCTACCTCGCCGAACTGCGGCTGCGGCTCGACGATCCGGCCGGTGCTGCCGAAGCCAGGGCCGCAGTGGCGTCCCTCGTAGAGCACGACGGCCTGACCGCGTCCGACCGGGAGGCCGTGTCCCGCGCCCTCCAGGAGATCGACGAGCTGGACGGACCCGCGTCCTGACCGGACGGTTCCGGCCGACCTCGGCCACAACCGTCCAGTGAGGCACGGGCTGGGCCTCTGGTGCCGGACCGACGGCGGTGCTAGCTTGCGGGCGACGAGAGGGCACCCCCATGTCCAACCTCTACACCGGCATCCTCGAGTTCGAGGACCGCACGATGCGCTCGCGCTGCGCCGAGCGGCTGCTGAAGATGCGCGCCTCGCTGGCCCCGCTGCGGGCCCGCCGGTCGGACGCGACCCTGCTGCTGGCGACCTGGAACATCCGTGACTTCGGGGCGAAGAAGTTCTCCTCCGGACGACTCCCCGAGTCGCTGTACTACCTGGCCGAGATCGCGTCCTGCTTCGACCTGATCGCGCTGCAGGAGGTGAACCGGGACCTCACCGAGTTCGAGCAGCTGGTGGCGATCCTGGGCGAGGGCTGGGACTACATCCTCACCGACGCCACCGAAGGGGTATCCGGCAACGGCGAGCGGATGGCCTTCCTGTTCGACAAGGCGAAGGTCAGCTTCCGCCACATCGCCGGCGAGATCGTGCTGCCGTCCGGCCAGCTGGTGATGCCCGAGACAAAGCGGACGGCCACCCGCACCGAACCCCCGGCGGTCGCCGATCCCGACCCGTCGGTCGGCCAGCAGTTCGCCCGCACCCCGTTCCTGGTCGCCTTCCAGGCCGGCTGGTTCCGGTTCAACCTGTGCACCGTGCACATTTACTACGGCGCCGAGTCGGGGGCGGCGCTGCGCCGCCGGATCGCCGAGATCCGGACCCTGGTCGACTTCTTCGCCAAGCGGCAGGACGCCGAGAGCCAGCTCGTCGGCAACCTGCAGGAGGCCGAGAACTACATCCTGCTGGGCGACTTCAACGTCGTCAGCCCCGAGCACGAGACCATGACGGCCCTCAAGCGCCGGGGCTTCATCGTCCCCGAGCAGATCGACGCCCACCGGATGCCGACCCGCGACCACTTCTACGACCAGATCGCCGTGCGGGCGAAGGACCCGCGGTTCCGGGTCCTCGACGGCGGGATCGTCGACCTCTTCGGGGACGTCTTCACCGACGCCGACCTGCCGATCTACCAGCACCTCGTCCCCGCCTCCCCGAAGAACCGCAGCCTGCTGCGGCGCTACCAGGACTGGCGCACCTGGCAGCTGTCGGACCACCAGCCCCTGTGGGTGCAGGTGCAGACCGACTTCTCCGACACGTACCTCAAGGAAGTGCTCGCGACCCAGCGTTGAAGCCTGGCCCTAAGGTGGACGCCGTGAGCTCCCCGTTCGACGATCTGTTGACCGCCAACCGGCGCTACGCGACCTCCGCCCCGCGCAACTTCGACGGCTACGCCCATGCCGGCGTCGCCGTCGTCACCTGCATGGATTCCCGCCTGCAGCCGCTGGAGATGATCGGGCT
>JAEYUH010000208.1 GCA_023432725.1 Actinomycetes bacterium
AGCTTCACCGAGGCGTTGCCGCCGCCGGCGCGGGAGTACTCGGGGTCGGCGCCGTACCGGTTCGCGACCTCGATGAGTTCCCGGGTGAGATCGGTCATCGCTTCGCTCCGATGATCAGGTCGGCGCCCAGCGCCGCGAGGTGGGCACGGCGTTCGGCAGGGTCGTCTCCGGTGAGGTTGCCGTCGGCGTCCACGTAGCCCGGCTGGCCCCCGGCCACCAGGTGCTGGTGGGCGGCCACCACGCAGGTCGCCTCCCAGAAGGCGGCCCTGGCGGCCTGCGGCAGCGGGCCGTCCACGCAGCACGGATCGTAGGGGATGCGATCGGCGGTGTTGTGCTCGGTACCACCCATCACGATGATGCCCGCCGCGGTCAGCGCGGCGACGTACTCCTCCACGATGGCGGTGGCGTTGCGGATCGGGATCAGCTCGGCGGCGTAGACCTTGCGCTCGAGCAGCTTGCGGGCGAGGTCGGCCGGCGGGTACTCGAACGGGCTGAGCTGCCGGGCGCCGTCGGCCAGGATCGGGAAGGTGGGGATGCCGCCGCAGTCGAGGACGTAGGAGTAGGCGTCGGCGAAGCTGAGCGGCACCTCGGGGACGAAGCCCGCGGTGCCCACCTTGAGCAGCCGCGACCGCAGCTCGCCCTGCAGCGCCACCGGGTTGTCGAGGTCAACCCCCGACGGCGAGCCGTAGGCGGCCTCCAGCACGGCGGCGCGCTGCGCAACCGGCACGGTGGCGAGCGCCTCCTGGAAGGCCCGCGCGATGTGGCGCTCCTGCAGCGATACCCACTCCACGGGCACCTCGGTGCGCGAGGCCACGTCGGCGGCGATCGAGGCCGCGCTGAGCCCGGTGTCGAACCCGACGCCTGCGAAATGGTCGGTCAGCTGAGCCACCATGGCGGCGGCCCTGGTGTCGTTGTCGGAGCGGATCGCCGCAGCGGTCGCCGCGGCGGCGGGGGTGCGCTCCCGGAACGGGCTGATGCCCTTGCCGCAGAAGTACACCCGGCCGGGGTTGGCGGGGTCGTTCACCAGGACGCCGGCCGCCTCGAGCTCGGGGTCGAGGGTGATGAACTCCAGGCCGAACAGCGCCACGATCCCGGCGGCGGCCGCCTGTTCGGCGAACCGGGCGTAGACCTGCTGGTCGTAGAAGTTTGAGATCCCGATCGCCCCGACACCTTCGGCCACGGCCACCTCGAGGGCGTCCTCGACGGTGCGGAAGGCCGAGAAGTTCGGCGGGAAGTGGACATGGGTGTTCACGACGGGCTGGTCGGTCACCACCGGGCTGTCATTCATCTGCTGCACCCCACGAGATTGTAACGATTCAACACCCTAGCACCCCTGCTTCTGGATCGACCGCTCGGCGGCGTCCCACAGCGCAGCGTCGATACCCAGGCCGCCCGGGGTGTAGCTGACCAGTTCGGAGGACGCGATCGCCACCTTGCGCAGCTCGGTCAGGTCCCCCGAGAGCGCCCCCATCGCTCGCGCCTGCACCAGGAGGCTGCCGAGCGCCGTGCCCTCGGCAGGGCCGGCCACGACCGGCAGCCCGGTGGCGTCGGCGGTGAGCTGGCAGAGGAACCGGTTCTGCGAACCGCCGCCCACGATGTGCACCACCCGCACCTCGCGGCCGGCCAGCCGGCAGGCGTTGTGGATCGTCCGGCGGTAGGCCAGGGCCAGCGAATCCATGATGCAGCGGGCGATCTCGGCGGGCGACTCGCCGAGCGTCCGACCGCCCTCGGCGGCGATCGTGCGCAGCCGGGCGGGCATGTCGCCGGGCGGCAGCAGCCGCTCGTCGTCGATGTCCACGACGCAGGCGAGGCCGGGCTGGCGGGCGGCCTCGGCCAGCAGGTCGAGCAGCTCGACCTGCAGGCCCTGGGCACGCCAGGTACGCACCGACTCGCTGAGCACCCACAGCCCCATCACGTTCTTCAGGTAGCGGACGGTGCCGTCCACCCCGAGCTCGTTGGTGAAGTCGGCGCGTCGGCTGTCCTCGGTGAGCACCGGCTCAGGCAGTTCGAGGCCGACCAGCGACCAGGTGCCGGAGGAGATGAAGGCGAAGTCGCTGCCCACCGCCGGGATCGCCGCGACCGCGGACGCCGTGTCGTGCGACCCGACCGCTACCACGGGGGTCACGGCGTCCAGTACCCCGGGGGCCGAGTCGGCAAGGATCGTCCCGGGCTCGACCAGGTCGGGCAGGATGCGGCCGGCGGGAATCCCGTACGCGGTGGCCAGGTGGTCGCTCACCTCGCGCGACCAGGTGCGCGAGGCCACGTCCAGCAAGCCGGTGGTGGAGGCGATGGTGACCTCTGCCACCCCGCGTCCGGTCAGCCAGTACCCGAACAGGTCGGGCAGCAGCAGGATCCGGGCGACCTCGTCCCAGCCGCGGTCCGCGACCAGCTGGAAGATAGTGTTGAACGGCATCACCTGCAGGCCCGCAGCGGCGTAGAGCCGTTCGGCGGGGAACCCGGTGAAGAACCGGTCGGGGACGCCTGCCGTGCGGGCGTCGCGGTAGTTCAAGGGCGGCTCCAGCAGCCTCCCGGCGGCGTCCAGCCGGCCGTAGTCGACACCCCAGGTGTCGACTCCGACGCTGGCGAGGCCACCGCTGCGGGCCAGCGCGATGTTGATGCCGTTGCGGATGTTGGCGAACAGTGCCTCCGCGTCCCAGCGGATCGAGTCGCCGTCGGGCAGCGGCCCGTTGGCGAA
>JAEYUH010000219.1 GCA_023432725.1 Actinomycetes bacterium
CCCACCACGACCACCTCGACCCCGCCTTCCTGCTGCACCGCTCATGGGTGAGCGAGGCACCGCTGCAGGTGGTGGGACCGGGGCCGGTGATCAGCCAGGCCGGGCAGTGGCTGGCGCCCGGCCAGACTGCCGTGGGGCTCCGCGAGGTGACAGCGGGAGACGTCGTCGAGGTCGACGGCTACCGGCTGACCGCGCTGGCGGCCGGCCACGAGGCCTTTGGCGAAGCGCTGCTCTATCTGGTCGACGACGGCGCGCGCCGGCTGCTCTACGCCACCGACACCGGGCCGCTGCCCACCGCTACCCGGGCGGCGCTGCGCGGGGCTCGGCTCGACGCGGTGCTCCTTGAGGAAACCTTCGGCAGCCGCACCGACCTGGGCGACGGCCACCACCACCTGGCCGGCTTTGCCACCACGCTGGCCGGGTTGCGCGGGATCGGCGCCGTCCACGACGCGACGCTGGTCGTGGCGGTCCACCTCAGCCACTACAACCCGCCGCTGCCGCAACTGGAGGCGGCACTGGCAAGCCACGGCGCCCGGGCGTACCCCGACGGGACGATCCTGGAGTTCTAGCCGCTAGATCGGCAGCCTGCGGAAGATCGGACGGGGAAGGTGCCGCAGCACCATCATCGCGGGGCGGAACAGCGCCGGCACCCAGATCAGGCTGCGGCCGTCGCGGACCGCGTCCACCACCTCGCGGGCGAGGACGTCCGGCGCCACCGCGCCGGGGGCCTGCTTCACCGCGTCGAGCATCTTGGTGCGCACCTGCCCGGGACGCACCACGAGCACCTTCGGCCCGAACGGCGCCAGCGCCTCACCGAGCAGCCGGTAGAAGCCGTCGAAGCCCGCCTTGGTCGAGCCGTAGACGAAATTGGACCGCCGCACCAGTTCGCCGGCGACGCTCGACAGCGCGATGATCTGGCCGTAGCCCTGGGCCTTCATCCGCTGGCCGAGCAGCACGCCGACGCTGACCGCGCCGGTGTAATTCACCTGGGCGAGCTGGACCGCGGTGGGCTGGTCCTGCCAGGCCTGCTCGGCGTCCCCCAGCAGGCCGAAGGCGACGATCGCGACGTCGATGTCGGCCAGCGCCCAGGCCGCGTCGATCACGCCGGCGTGGGTGTCGAAGGCGGTGGCGTCGAAGTCGAGCACGTCGACGGCGGTGGCGCCCGCGGTGCGCAGCCCCTCGGCTGCTGCCTCCCGGACAGGGCTCGGCCGGGCCGCGAGGACCACCCGCAGCGGCTGCTTGGCGAGGTACTCGCGGACTATCGCGAGCCCGATGTCGGAGGTGCCGCCCAGCAGCAGGACGGTCTGGGGGTTCCCGGTGGCGTCGATCACAGCAGCTCCAGTCGTCGGGCGAGGTCGGAGGCGAACACCTGGTGGGGGTCGATCCGCCGGCGGGTGGCGATCCAGGCATCGACCTGGGGGTACATGGCGTGGAAGGTGGCGGCGGTGGCGCGGGAGTCCTTGGCGGTGTAGAGCCGGCCGCCGAACTGCAGGACGCGGGCGTCCAGGCCGGTGAGGAACTCGTGCAGCCCGGACGCGATCGGGAAGTCGACGCACACGTTCCAGCCCGCCATCGGGTAGCTCAACGGGGCCCGGTTGCCCTCGCCGAACAGCTTGAACACGTTCAGGAAGGAGTAGTGACCCGACGCCTGGATGTCGCGGATCAGCTGCTTGAACTCGCTGACCGCCGTTGGCGGCACCACGAACTGGTACTGCAGGAAGCCGTGCGAGCCGTAAGCCCGGTTCCACTCGCTGAACAGGTCGAGCGGGTGGTAGAACCCCGTCAGCGACTGGACCTTCCCTTCGTAGTTGCCGCTCTTGGCGTACCACAGGCCCCCCAGCAGGGAGAACGTGTACTTGTTGGCCAGCCCGTTGGGGAAGACGTCCGGCAGTTCGAACAGCGGCTTGGCGTTGAAGGCCAGGGGGTCGGCGGCCAGCTTCGGCGCCTTCTCCCGCAACTGGTCGAGGGTGGCCAGCGAGCCACGGGAGATCGCCGCCCTGCCGAGCTTCGGTTCGGGCGAGATCGCGTCGAACCAGGCGCTGGAGTAGTCGTAGCGGGCCTCGGAACCGTCGGAGTGGACGGCGATGGTCTCGTCGAGGGTCTGGGTGACCACCCCGTCGGCGATGAAGTAGGCGGTCTCGGTGCGGGTCATCCGCAGCACCACCCGCAGGATGATGCCGGTCAGTCCGACCCCGCCGACGGTGGCCCAGAACAGCTCGGCGTCCGGGTCGTCCGGCGAACCCTCCGGGGTCAGGGTCAGGACGCGGCCGTCCGCCACCAGCAACTGCAGCGAGGCGACGTGGTCGCCGAAGGAGCCCGCGCTGTGGTGGTTCTTGCCGTGGACGTCGGCGCCGATCGCCCCACCGACGGTGACCTGCCGGGTTCCGGGAAGGACCGGTACCCACAGGCCGTGCGGCAGCGCGGCGCGCATCAGCTGGTCGAGGCTGACCCCGGCGTCCACGTCGACGGTGGCGGCGACCGGGTCGATGTCGTGAATGGTGCTGAGCGCCGTCATGTCGACCACGAGCCCGCCGGCGTTCTGGGCGACGTCGCCGTAGCTGCGGCCCAGTCCCCTGGCCAGGATGCCGCGGCGCAGGTGGGACGGGGAGTCGGCGTTGTGCCCCGCCACTGCCGCGACCGCGCGGGCGATCAGGTCGACGTCGGGGGTGGCGAGCACCTGGGCGGTGGTGGCGGCGGTCCGTCCCCACCCCGAGAGGCTCTGGGTGGTGGTCGGCAGGTCCGGGAAGGGCGAGGTGGTCATCGTCCTTCACTCTAGCCGCGGGGGCAGGTCAGGCGTCGGCCCCCCAGAACAGGCGGTCCATCACCTGGCGGGCGAGCCGGGCGCTGCGCCGGTAGTCCTCGACCAGGAGCGAGGACTCACCCTTGCCGTAGCCGAGGATCTGGGCGACCGCCGACAGGTCGCGGATGTCGGTGGGGATGGTGTCGGACGCCCGGCCGCGCAGCAGCATGATCGCGTTGCGGATCCGGGAGGCGAACCGCCAGGCCTCGGCGAGCTCGTGGGCGTCGGCCTCCGCGATGAGCCCGGCGTCCGTCGCGGCGGCGAGCGCGGGCATGGTGCGCGGGGTGCGCAGCGCCTCGATCGTGCCGCCGTGCTGCAGCTGGGCGAGCTGCACCACCCACTCGACGTCGGACAGCCCGCCCGGCCCGAGCTTGGTGTTGCGGGCGGGGTCGGAGCCGCGCGGCATCCGCTCGTTCTCCATCCGTGCCTTCAGCCGCCGGATCTCCAGCAACTGGCTGCGGCTCAGCCCTTCGGCCGGGTAGCGGACGGGGTCGACCGACTGCTCGAACTCCCGCCCGAGCTCGGCGTCGCCCGCGCCTGCCCGCGCCCGCAGCAACGCCTGGGCCTCCCAGGTCGATGACCAGCGGCGGTAGTAGGCCTGGTAGGACGACAGGCTGCGCACCATCGACCCGCCCTTGCCCTCAGGGCGCAGGTCGAGATCGAGCTGCAACGCCGGGTCGGGGCCGGGTTGGGAGAGCAGCGTCCGCACCCTGCTCACCAGCGTGGTGGCGGCCTGGGTGGCCGCCGGCACATCGGAGTCGATCACGATCATCGCGTCGGCGTCGGAGGCGTAGGACAGCTCCTCACCGCCCCAGCGGCCCATCGCCATCACCGCCAGCCTCGGCACCCCGTCCATCCCGCGGGCGGCGACCTCGAGCGCCGCGTCGATGGTCGCCCCTGCCAGGTCGGACAGCGCGTGGCCGAGGGTTGCCAGGTCGACCTCGCCGAGCAGGTCGGCCATCGCCAGCCGCAGCAGATGGCTGCGCCGGACCGCCCGCAGCGCGGCCACCGCGTCGGCGTCCTTGTCGTGGCGGCGGGTCGCGGCGACCATCTCGGCGAGCACATCGGCGCGCGGGCGCGGGGCAAGGCCGTCGGCCTCGCTCAGCCAGGCCGCGCTCTGCGGGTTGCGCAGCAGCAGGTCGACGGCGTACCGGCTGGAGGCCAGCACCTTCGCGAAGTGCTCGGCAGTGGTGCCCTCGTCGCGCAGCGCCCGCAGGTACCAGGGCGTGGTGCCGAGCGCGTCGGAGACCTGGCGGAAGGCGAGCAGCCCGTGGTCGGGGTTGGGGCCGGCGGTGAACCAGCCCAGCATGGCCGGCAGCAGCTGGCGCTGGATCTCGGCCCGCCGGCTCATGCCGGTGGTGAGCGCCTCGATGTGGCGCAGCGCGGCCCTCGGGTCGCCGTAGCCGAGTGCCCGCAGCCGGGTCTCGGCGGCTTCGGAGGTGAGCCGCACCTCGTCGGACGGGATCCGCGCCACAGCCTCGAGCAGCGGGGAGTAGAACAGCCGCTGGTGCAGGCTGAGCACCCGCCTGGTCGAACTGCGCCACAG
>JAEYUH010000271.1 GCA_023432725.1 Actinomycetes bacterium
CCCGACAGGTGGCCGAGGAAGTTCAGCGCCACCCGCTCGCCGGTGAGCAGCGCCCTGGCCGGTCCTTCCACGGTGGCGATCACGGTGCCGGGTTCGACCCGCGTGCCGTCGGGTGTTGCGACCGCCACCTGCACAGCGGGGGAGACCAGTTCCCAGGCCAGCTCGGCGCAGGCCAGCCCCGCGACCACGCCCGGCTCCCTGGAGACCACCGCCACCCGTGCCCGTGCGTCGGCCGGCAGGATCGCGTCGGTGGTGAGGTCGCCGGCGCGCCCCAGATCCTCCAGCAGGGCCGCCCTCACCAGCGGCTCGATGACGAGACGGGGAAGCGCCCTCATGCCGCACTCCCCGTGGCGGCGGGCACTGCCCTGACCGACGTGTGGGTGGCCGTGGCTGCCGGCGCCGGGAAATCGAGACGGGTGTGGGCGCCGCGTGACTCCTCGCGCTGCAGCGCCGACCAGACCACCAGCCACGCCACCAGCCCTGCCTCGGTGTCCCGGTACGGAGCGAGCGCGTCGAGTCCGGCGCGCAGCCCGTCCCCGGTGCGCAGCACCCCGGCCGCAGCGGTGAGGATCCGGCGGACCTCCGCGAGCCCTGCGTCCGGTGGGGTGCGGCGGCCGGTCGGCCAGGCCGGCTGCGCAGGGCGGGGCGGGCGCGCGCTGCCGGACTGGTTCGCGGCGGCCAGGGGGCCGCCGACCGCCCTGCCGCACACCACGGCCTCGAGCAGGGAGTTGCTGGCCAGCCGGTTGGCGCCGTGCAGACCGGTCGAGGCGACCTCACCGACGGCGTACAGGCCGGGAATGGTGCTCTCGCCGGTGGCGTCCACCGCGACGCCGCCCATGTGGTAGTGAGCCGCCGGGCGGACGGGCAGCAGGTCGGTGGCCGGGTCGAGCCCGGCAGCGACGGCGCTGGCGTGGATGGAGGGGAACAGCTCGGCGAAGCGGGGTCCGGGGGACCGCCGTCCGTCCAGGAATACCCGGTGGCCGGCCTGGAGTTGCGCCCACTCCGCGCGGGAGACCACGTCGCGGGCGGCCAGCGGGTCGGACAGCACCCATTCGCCGAGCTCGTTGACCACTATCGCGCCCTCGCCACGAACCGCCTCGCTGACCAGGGGCATCGGATCGGCCGCGACGTCGAGGGCGGTGGGGTGGAACTGCACCAGCTCCAGGTCGCGCAGCAGCGCGCCGGCCCGGTAGGCCAGCCCCAGTCCCTGGCCGCGGGCGCCGAGCGGGTTGGTGGTGTGGCTGAACAGGCCGCCCAGCCCGCCGGTGGCGAGCACCACGACGTCGGTCATCAGGTCGAGCGGCCCGGTGGGGGTGCCGACCCGCACCCCGGCGATCCGTCCGTCCTCGACGAGCAGGTCGATGGCGGGGGAGTAGTCCCACAACGCCACCGACTCCAGCCGGCGGGCCGCCTCGACGACGGTCCGCAACAGCTCGGCGCCGCTGCGATCACCGTCGGCGTGCACGATCCGCCGCCGGCTGTGCGCCCCTTCGAGGCCGAGCCGCAGGCTGCCGTCGGCAGCGGTGTCGAACCGGGCGCCCAGGCCCGCCAGCCACGCGATGGTGCCGGGGCCCGCGGCGGTGATCGCCAGCGCAACCGCCGGGTCGCACAACCCCGCACCCGCTGCGAGGGTGTCGGCGCAGTGGAGGGAGGGATCGTCAGCCGCCCCGACCGCGGCTGCGATCCCGCCCTGGGCCCACCCGGTGGAGGTACCCGTGCTCACCGCGCCGGCACTGAGCACTATGCACGGCCGCGGCGACAGTTCCACAGCGGCGCTGAGCCCTGCGAGGCCTGCGCCGACGATGACCGGGCAGCCGGCCTCCACCCTGCGGGTCGCCGGCATCACTTGCTCCCGACCAGCAGCATGCGATCGACGGCGGCCCTCGCCCGCTCGGCGACGGCAGGGTCGATGGTCACCTCGTGGGTGAGCGTCTCCAGCGAGCGGCGGATCTTCGCCAGGGTGTTCCGCTTCATGTGGGGGCACAGGTTGCACGGCCTGACGAACTCGGTCTCCGGGAACTGCTGGGCGACGTTGTCGCTCATCGAGCACTCCGTGATGAGCGCCACCCGGCGCGGCCTGTGCCGTCCCACGAAGCCGACCATCTGGGCGGTCGACCCGGCGTAGTCGGCCTCGTCCACCACCTCGGGCGGGCATTCGGGGTGGGCGAGCACGGTGACCTGCGGGTAGTCGGCGCGCAGTTGCCTGATGTCGGCAGGGGTGAACCGCTCGTGCACCTCGCAGGCGCCCGGGTGGGTGATCACCTCGACGCCGGTCTGCCGGGCGATGTTGGCGGCCAGGAAGCGGTCGGGGATCATGATGACCCGCGGTACGCCGAGGCTCTCGATCACCGCTACCGCGTTGCCGGAGGTGCAGCAGATGTCCGACTCGGCCTTCACCGCCGCCGAGGTGTTGACGTAGGTCACCACGGGGACGCCGGGGTGCTGGCGTCGCAGCTCCCTGACGTCGGCGGGGGTGATCGACTCGGCCAGTGAGCAGCCGGAGCGCAGGTCGGGGATCAGGACGGTCCTCGACGGGTTGAGCAGCTTGGCGGTCTCAGCCATGAAGTGGACGCCCGCCAGGACGATCACGTCCGCCTCGACGGTGGTCGCCTCACGGGCCAGCGCCAGGGAGTCGCCGACGATGTCGGAGACGCCGTGGAAGATCTCGGGGGTCATGTAGTTGTGGGCGAGGATGACGGCGTTGCGCTCGGCCTTGAGCCGCAATATCGCCTCGACGTCGTCGGCCATGGTGGCCCACTCGACCTCGGGCACGACGTGGCGCACCCTGGGGTAGAGGTCGGCGGCGGTCGGCAGGGCTGTGGTCATGGGGGTCCCTCCCACCCTTTTGCTAACTTCGAGCAAAAGAAATGCTACTCCTGAGCAAAACCGATCACCAAATCCCGCCCACGATGTGGGCGGGGCGAGCCCCCAAGCGCCGGGCGCACCGGGGAAGCGTGGCGGTCCGGGGGATGGGAGCGCACCAGTCCCGGTGGTCAGCGCACGCGTGGCAACGGCAGCTTGGTGCCGGCCTCGTTGCGGTGCTGCAGGATCTCCCGCCGGAACCGGTACAGCCGCGCCGGGCGTCCTCCGGTGGAGGCGTCCATCGCCCCGGTCTCCTCCACGAGGTTCTGCTGCTCGACGAGGCGGCGGAAGTTCTGGGTGTGCACGGGCGTGCCTGCCAGCGCCTCGACGCAGTCCTGCAGCTGGCGAAGGGAGAACTCGGGAGCCATCAGCTCGAAGACCACAGGGCGGTACTGGATCTTGGCCCGCAGCCTGGCGAGCCCGGTCGCCAGCACCCGCCGGTGGTCGCCGAGCAGCCGGGCGCCGGGGGCCAGCCGGTCCTCCGGCAGCCGCCAGGCCGCGGGGGACTCCGGGACGAGCCCCACCTCGTAGAGCAACTCGTAGCGCTGCAGCACCAGGTCGGCCTGCCAGGCTTGGCCGTCCAGCCCGAAGGTGATCGCGCAGCGCCGTCGGCGGGCCTTGGCAAGCCCGGGCTCGGCAGCCGCCCACGCCTCCAGCGCGGGAGTGAACCCCGCGACGAGGCGGGGCCCACCCCGCAGGTCCTCCCACGGCATGAGGTCGTACCAGCGGTGCCAGCTGCCGATCCCGGTGTCGGTGGTAGGGGTGGTGAGTGCGAGGTAGGACACCGACAGCCGCTGGTCGGCCTGGTCGGCGCGGTCGAGGTCGACGAAGGTGTACAGCTGTTCCAGGTAGCCCAGCGCCCGTCCGGTCTGGTCCTCCACCCAGGCCCGGGTGGCGGCCTGGAGCGAGTGGTGGCCCGGCATCAGCGGGCCGGCGGGAAGCCGCGGCGGGTCGCCCAACACGAGCACGCACGGCTCGCCCTGCACCATGGCGACCACGACGGCGAGCAATTCTGCCGACACCCTCCGTCCCACCACCACGCCTCCTCAGGGTCGGGCACAGGATACCGGGGTACCCGGGGGACAGGCAGGGGCGCATCGGGGTCGCGGGCGCTGTCAAGTGGCCCGCCCTGGCGTTAGCCTCGTGGGGTGCGACGCCTACTGCGACCGGTCCTGCTCGTCCTTGCCACGGCAGCGCTTCTCGTGCTTCCCACCGCCACGGCCTCGGCCGATGACGAACACCCGTCCTGGCGGATCGACGCCTACACAGTGACGGCCACCGTCGACGCCGACGGCGGCGTCACCCGCGTCCGCCTCGACCTCGACTTCAACTTCGGCAGCGACCCCGGCCACGGCCCCTACATCACGCTGCCGCTGCAGCAGGAGATGGCCGACGACCCCGACCACTGGCGGGCGCTGGACGTCACCGTGGGCTCGGTCTCCAGCTCCACCGGTGCCAGCGCCGAGGTGCAGACCCAGGAGGAGTCGGGCAACCTGCTGATCAGGGTCGGCACCGAAGGCAGGACCTACACCGGCGTCCAGAGCTACACGGTCAACTACACGATCCGCGGCCTGCTGGCGACCCGCCACCCCAAGTCCGGGCTGGACGAGTTCAACTGGAACGTCGTCGGCCCCGACTGGGAAGTCCCGATCAACCGCGTCACGGCTACGGTCGCCGGGCCGGTGGACGTGTCCCGGGTGGCCTGCTTCGCTGGCGACTTCTGGGGGCAGTCGCCGTGCGAGTCGGCGGCGATGGACGGCACCACCGCCAGCTTCAGCCACAGCGGGCTCGGCGAGCGCGAGCCGCTGCAGATCGTCGCCGGGTTCCCGGCGGGCACCTTCACCAACGCCGAGCCGCGGCTCACCACCCGGTACCACATCGGGAACATGTTCCCGATCACCCCCGTCACGGGCGGCCTGACCGCGGGCCTGTCCGCGCTCGGTCTCGGCTGGCTGATCCAGCGGACCCGCCGGGGCAGCCGTGACGAGGTCTACCTCGGACTGACCCCGGGTGTCTCGCCCGCCCCCGGCCAGGAGGTGGCTGTCGGCAAGGGCGCGCTGAAGGCGCCGGTGGCGGTGCAGTTCAGCCCGCCGGCGCAGGCCCGGCCCGGCGAGCTCGGCGTCCTCACCGACCACACCGCCGACAACACCGACATCACCGCCACCATGATCGACCTCGCCGTCCGCGGCTACCTGAAGATCGAGCAGACCGGAAGGAAGGACTGGACGTTCACCAAGCTGGCGACCAGCAAGGGCCTGATCGGCTACGAGAAGCACCTGTTCAACAGGTTGTTCTCCGACGGCGACGTGGTGGAGACCGACGACCTCAAGGACAAGTCCTACGCCGACGTCCTGACCGGGACCAGGAGCCGGATGTACGACCGGGTCACCAAGGAGCTCCACTGGTTCACCCGCAACCCGAGCCTGGTCAGGGGCGTCGCCGTGCTGGGCGGCATCGGCCTTGTGGTCGGCGGCGCAGCGGTCGGTCTCCTGCTCGGCTTCGTGGGCTTCGGACTGCTCGGCCTGGCCGGGGTGATCACGGGGGTCGGCGTGCTGATCGCGAACAACCGGTTCGGCGCGCGGACGGCCGAGGGGTCGGCCGTGCTGGCCCAGACCAAGGGCTTCGAGCTCTACCTGTCGACCGCCGAGGCGGAGCAGATCAAGTTCGAGGAGGGCATCGACGTCTTCTCCCGCTACCTTCCGTACGCGATCATCTTCGGCGTCGCGGAGCGCTGGACGAAGGTCTTCCAGCAGCTGGAGGCTGAGGGCCGCTACACCCCCACCACGGGGTGGTACGTCGGCTACGGCTACGGCAGCCTCAGCAGCGGGTTCGTCTCCTCGATGGACCAGCTCGCCAGCCAGATGAGTTCGTCCCTGCAGTCGGCCACAGCGGCGTCCAGCGGCGGCTCGGGCTTCAGCGGTGGCGGCGGGTTCGGCGGTGGCGGTGGCGGCGGTTGGTGAGCACCAACCCGCTGACTACGGGACGCGCCCTGTCGGAGCCGCCCGTCCCGACCCCGGCCAGCTAGGCTGGCCCCGTCTCCCAGCCTGAGGATCCACGTGCCGCTTCCCCTGCTCGTCCCCGGGTCGCCCCTGCTGCCGCAGAACATCCCGCTGGCGCTGGTGATCATGGTGATCTCGTCGGTGCTGTTCGCCAGCGCCGCGACGATCCAGCACCTCGCCGTCGGCCGCGAGGTCGACACCTCGGCGGCGAACCGGCACATGGACCTGCGGCAGGTGCTCGGCCTGCTGCGCAATCCCCGCTGGCTGCTCGGCCTGGCCACCGCGGCGGTCGGCGCCGCCGGCCACATCCTCGCCCTGATGCTGGCTCCGGTCACCGTCGTGCAACCGGTCGGCATCCTCGCGGTGCCGTGGTCGGTGCTGCTGGCGGCCAGGATCCACCACTTCCGGCCCACCCGGGCGATCTGGACGGCGGTGACGGTCACCATCGTCGGCATCGTCGCCTTCACGCTCATCTCGTCGCGGACCGCGGTCGCCCAGGCCGACGTGTCCGCAACGCCCGTCGTCGTCGGCGCCCTCGTGGTGCTGCTGGGCGGCACGGCGCTCGGCTTCGGCGGACGGTTCGGCAGGCCGGCGCTGCGCTGCCTGCTGTGGGCGTCGGCAGGATCCTTCTTCTACGGCCTGTCCTCGGCGCTGATCAAGGTGGCCAGTCACCTGGTCGGCGGTCCCCAGTGGTGGGAGCAGCCGCTGGTGTGGGTGGTCGCAGGGCTGCTGCTGGTCTGCTACCTCGGCGGCGGCTGGATGATCCAGCAGGCCTATGCCAACGGCCCGGCCGAGATCGTCGTCGGGTCCATGACCACCACCGACCCGATCGTCGCGGTCAGCTACGGACTCATCGTGCTCGGGGAGGGCGCGCTGGTCGGCAGGCTGGACGCCATCGGGATGTTCCTGGCCGGCCTGGTCGCGGTCGGCGGCGTGGTCTTCCTGTCGCGCTTCCACCCCGAGTCGATGGGCACCCGCGCCCGCGTCCTCGAGGAGAGCGGCTGAGCCGCGGCGACCCGCTCAGCCGCCGTGCCGCTCCAGCGCGTCGGCGTAGACGGCCAGGTAGGCGTGCGCCATCGCCTCGCCGCTGAGCGACTCGGCCAGGTCACGAGAGGCCTGCGCCATCTGACGGCGCCGCTCCGGGGCCGCGGCGAGTTCGGCCATACCGGCCGCGAGTTCCTCGTCGGAGTGCCCGACCAGCAGCGCGTTGCCCGCACCGACGCCGACGTGCAGGCGCTCGTCGCAGTACAGGATCGGCGCGCCGGCGGCGGCCGCCTCGGCCAGCACCATGCCCTGGGTGTCGAAGTGGTAGGACGCCAGCACGAACACGTCGGCGTCGGCCAGGTGCTGGGCCATGGCCGCGGTGTCGTCGAGCCGGCCGAGGAAGCGGACCGTGCCCTTCCTGACGGTCGCCGCCAGGCGGCGCAGGGTCTTCTCCTCGGGCCCTGAGCCGATCACGACCAGTTCGGCGTCCTCGCGATCCAGCAGGGCGAAGGCACGAACCACGGCGTCCACCCGCTTCTCGGGACCGAGCCGGCTGCAGGTGACGAACCGGACGATCCCGTCCTCGCCGCGGGCGCGCTCGGCCCTGCCGAAGGCGGCGTCCACCCCGCTGGGCACCACGTGCCCGCGTCCGGCCAGGTCGGGGGCGGCCTCGACGATGCAGGAGACCATGTAGCCGGCCGGTGAGGTGAAGGCGTCGGTCCGGGCGGCCAGCCGGGCGAGGTTGCGCCAGTCGCGGCGGGCGTGGATGGAGTCCTGTCCCGCCTGGTCGGAGTCGGGCCGCCGGTCGGGTGGCGCGGACCGTCCCCTGGTGGCGAGCTGCAGCAGCCTGCCTGACAGCGGGAGGTAGGTCAGCGAGTTCAGCCCTGCCGACCCGGGGTTGGTCAGGTGGGTGCCCACGTAGTTGGAGTGGAAGGTGTGGACGTGGGGCACGCCCGCCCTCCGCGCGGCGAGGGCGCCCAGGTAGAGCGAGCCACGTTCGTTCTGGGAATGGATGACGTCGAGCCCGGCGTCGGCCACCTGGCCGATGGTGCCCGGGGTCACCGCGAGCGAGCACAGGTAGCTCGGGGTGCCGGGCAGCCGCCACTGCGGCAGGCCCTCCCACTCGCAGTTGTCCGGCGGCACGAGGTATCGCTCCGGGGCGAACAGCCGAACCTGGTGGCCCAGGGCCACCAGGTGGTGGATCTGCTGCTCTATCGAGCGCGAGACGCCGCCGGAGTGGGGGTAGAAGTCGTCACTGAGGATGCCGATGCGCAACCGGTCCGCCACCCGGCCCACCCTAGCGGTGGAACCCTCCGTTGCCGCCACCGGCGCTCAGGCCTCGACCACGAGCGCTGAGATCTGCCTGCCCACCTCGGTGGTCAGGATGAGCGTGAGGTCGGCGCGCGGGGTGGCGAAGTAGAGCCGGCCGGCGCTCTCCTCGCCGGCAGTGATCGGCAGCGAGCCGAAGTCGGTCTGGTCGCCTGCGGGGGAGGGGTAGAGCACCTCGACCGCGTCATTGGAGAAGGCGAGGAAGGCGAACGTCAGGGTGCCCCTGTCGACGGCCACCCTGACCATCACCTCCACGCCGGTGTCGTCCCAGCGCCGCTCGACAACCTGCCAGCGGCCGGTCACCCGTCCGTCGGTGGTGGTGAACGGTTGTCCGCCCAGGGTCTCGGTCGGGGAGGGGGTCGGTGTGGGGGAAGGAGCGGGCGGCCCGGGCCAGCTCGCGGGAAGGGTGGCGGTGACGACGATGAGCACGGCGGCGAGCAGCACGCCGATGCCGATGAACCAGGGCGCGCGGGAACGGGGCGGGGCGAACTCGGCGATGCTGGTCTTCGGGGCGGCCTGAGGGCCGAGCGGCCGCGTCGGATCCCAGTTCCCGGATGGCCGGCCTTGCCCCGGCAGCGGCGCGGGGCTCCACCCCGGCTGGTCCGGAGGCTGGGGGTACGGTGGCTGGCTCATCGCGACAAGGCTACCCGGCCCGGAGCCCGCCAAACCCTGTCGCTCCGGCGGGATCTGGGGCCGCCCGGCTTCGTTCGCCCTGCCCGGGGCTGTGGATGACCAGCCCGCTGGACCGATTGCTGTGGACAAGTGGTGCACCGACGGCAGGACTCCCAGACTCCCGGCATGACAGTGCACGACGAGCGGCCGCGGCTTCGGCTGCGCACAGTTGACGACGCCCTGGGGCTGATCCCGCACCTGCTGGGCTTCCACCCGCAGGAGTCGCTGGTGGTGCTGGTCGTCGACGGCGGGCAGGTGGCGGTCACCGCCCGGATCGACCTGCAGGACGCCGCGCCGCCCGACGGGGTGGAGGCTGTGCTCGAGCGGATCTGGCGACGGTTCCCGCTGGCCGACGGGTGGTTCGTCGCCTACACCGGCGATCACGGCGCCGGCTGGGAGGTGCTGGGCCGCTGCGAGGCCTTCCTTCCACTCGACGCGCGCCGGCGGCTCACCCTGGTCGACGGCGACTCGTGGTGGATCGACGAACCGGGCGGTCCGGCGGGGCGGCACGACCCGGGCAGCAGTGCGCTCGCCGCCCAGGCGACGGTCCACGGCCTGGTAGCGCGGCCGTCGCGAAGCGACGTCGAACAGCTGCTCGACGGTCCGCCGGAGACAGACCGCGATCACCTCATCGCGGTCGCGGAACGCACCGGCGCCGAGTTGGCGCAGGTCAAGGGGAGGCGCTGGCCGGGGCTGATGGCGACAACCCTGGCCCGCTACCGGCTCCAGGGCCGGCTCGACGACGGTGAGGCGGCCCTGCTCGCCGCGCTCGCCACCCACCCCGACGCCAGGGACGTCGCGCTGTTGTCGATCTCGCGCGCCGACGCCGACCAGCACGTCGACCTGTGGCGACGGGTGGTCAACCGGACGCTGCCCGGGCACCAGGGGTACCCGCTGGCCCTGCTCGGAATGGCCTCCTGGATCACGGGCGAGGGTGCGCTGGCCGCGATGTGCCTGGAACGGGCGGAACGGCTCGAGCCCTACGCGCGGCTGGTCGGGATCCTCAGCCTCGTCATCGAGGCCGTGGTCCCGCCCACGCTGTGGGACGACCTCCGGCCCGAGCTGCTGGCCACCGCCAGCACACCGGTCAGGCGAGCAGTGGCCCGGCCAGGGTCCCGAGCAGGTAGGTGAGTCCCATCGCCAGCGAGCCCACCACGAGGTTGCGCAGCATCGGCCGGACGGGGCTGGCGTCGCCCAGCCGGGCGCTGACGAAGCCGGTCAGCACCAGGGCCAGCCACACCGAGACCAGGGTGAACGGAAGGCGGAGCTCGTGGGGGCTGAGCACCATGGCGAGCAGCGGGATGATCGCCCCCGCGGCGAAGGCGATCACGGAGGCGACGGCGGCGGCCCACGGGGAGACGCGCTCGTCGGCGTCGATCCCGATGGTGGTTCGGGCGTGGTGCTCCAGCCCGCCGGACTGGCTCAGCTCGCCGGCGACCTCGCGGGCAAGCTCGGGGCTCAGCCCCTGGTCGAGGTAGTACTGCTCGAGCTGCCGGGCGACGAGTTCGGGGTCGGCCGCCGCGGCGCGCCGCTGCTCGGCCAGGGCGGCCAGCTCGGTGTCGCGCTGGCTGCTCACCGACACGTACTCCCCGCCGGCCATCGACAACGCGCCGGCGACCATTCCGGCCAGCCCCGCGATCACCAGCGCGAGCCGGTCAGAGGTGGCGCCGGCCACCCCGAAGACCAGACCCGCGGTCGAGACGATGCCGTCGTTGGCGCCCAGCACCCCCGCCCGCAGCCAGTTCAGGCGCGAGCTGAGAGAGGCCTCCACGGTCCCTTGACGTTGCATCGTGATGATCGCCATGCCCCCACTGTTCCCGGTAAAACCCCTTGTCGCAAGCAAGGAAAGGCATTCCTAACCGGCTGCGGACCCCGTCCTTGGGCCGGGTCTGGGGCCGTTCCGTGGCGCTCGCGGGGGTCATCGTGGGCCCGGTGGGCCGGTGGAGACCTGTGGTATCCGGATGGCCTATCATGAGGGGGTGCTGAGCGCAGTCCTGCTGCTTCGATAGCCGCGGCCCACCCGGTCGCGGCGCCCCCTGACGAGCCCACGGGCACGAGGGGGCTTTTTCATGCCGCAGGAGCGAAACGATGGAGGTCAGGAAGTGACGACGGAACAGGTCCGACGCGGGTACGACGCTGCGGCCGCGCAGCAGCGCTGGCAGCAGTTCTGGGAGGACGACCGCACCTTCGCCCCGCTCGACGACGGCAGCCGCGAGCGGCGCTACGTGCTGGACATGTTCCCCTACCCCTCCGGCGACCTGCACATGGGCCACGCCGAGGCCTTCGTGATGGGTGACGTCGTCGCGCGCTACTGGCGGATGCAGGGCTACGACGTGATGCACCCGATCGGTTGGGACTCCTTCGGACTGCCGGCCGAGAACGCGGCGATCGCCCGCAACGCCCACCCGGCGGACTGGACCTACACCAACATCGAGACCCAGGCCCGTTCCTTCAAGCGGTACGGGCTGAGCTTCGACTGGACCCGGCGGCTGCACACCTCCGACCCCGAGTACTACCGCTGGACGCAGTGGCTGTTCCTGCGCTTCTACGAGCGCGGCCTGGCCTACCGCAAGGACTCCTTCGTCAACTGGTGCCCCAAGGACCAGACGGTGCTGGCCAACGAACAGGTGGTTCAGGGTGCCTGCGAGCGCTGCGGCTCCACCGTCACCAAGCGCAAGCTGAACCAGTGGTACTTCAAGGTCACCGACTACGCCCAGCGCCTGCTGGACGACATGGAGGGTCTGGAGGGCAAGTGGCCCGACCGGGTGCTGGCGATGCAGCGCAACTGGATCGGCCGCTCCCAGGGTGCCTATGTGGACTTCAGGATCGAGGGGCGCGAGGAGCCGATCAGGGTCTTCACCACCCGGCCGGACACCTTGTACGGCGCTACCTTCTTCGTCGTGGCGCCGGACGCCGACCTCGCCTCGGAGCTGTGCGCGCCCGAGCACCGCGAGGAGTTCGAGGCCTACCTGGAGCAGACCAAGCGGGCTACCGAGATCGAGCGGCAGTCGACCGAGCGTCCCAAGACCGGCGTCTTCCTCGGCCGGTACGCGATCAACCCTGTCAACGGCGAGAAGCTACCGGTCTGGGCCGCCGACTACGTGCTGAGCGAGTACGGCACCGGCGCCATCATGGCGGTGCCCGCTCACGACCAGCGTGACCTCGACTTCGCCAGGGCCTTCGACCTGCCGGTCCGCGTCGTGCTGGACACCGGTCTGCCGGACCCTGTCGAGTCCGGCATCGCGACCCCCGGTGACGGCGCCTACGTCAACTCGCCCAAGCTGGCGGGGCTGACCGACAAGGCCGCCGGTGTCGCGGCGATGTGCGACTTCCTGGAGGGGGAGGCGACCGGCCGCGCCGCCATCACCTACCGGTTGCGGGACTGGTTGCTGAGCCGGCAGCGGTTCTGGGGCTGCCCGATCCCCATCATCCACTGCCCCGGCTGCGGCGAGGTCCCGGTGCCCGACGACCAGCTGCCGGTGACGTTGCCCGACCTGCGCGGCGCCGACCTGCAGCCCAAGGGCACCAGCCCGCTGGCGGGAGCCACGGACTGGGTGGCCGTGGCCTGCCCCAAGTGCGGCGGAGCGGCCTCCCGCGACACCGACACCATGGACACGTTCGTCGACTCGTCGTGGTACTTCTTCCGCTACTGCTCCCCGAACCACACCGACGGCCCGTTCGACCCCGCCGAGGTCGCCCGCTGGATGCCGGTCGCGCAGTACGTCGGCGGCGTCGAGCACGCGATCCTGCACCTGCTGTACTCGCGGTTCTTCACCAAGGTGCTGCACGACATGGGCCTGATCGACTTCGGCGAGCCGTTCACCCGGCTGCTCAACCAGGGCCAGGTGATCAACCAGGGCAAGGCGATGAGCAAGTCGCTGGGCAACGGGGTCGACCTGGGCAAGCAGATCGACACCTACGGCGTGGACGCGATCCGCACCACCGTGGTGTTCGCCGGCCCGCCGGAGGACGACATCGACTGGGCCGACATGTCGCCGGGCTCGACGGCCAAGTTCCTGCAGCGCGCCTACCGGCTGGCCGGGGACGTCACCTCCCAGGCAGAGGTCGACCCGGCGTCGGGCGACCTGGCGTTGCGGCGGGCCACCCATCGTTCGATAGCCGACATCACCGAGGCCCTGGACAGTCGCCGCTTCAACGTCGCGGTCGCGCGGATCATGGAGCTGGTCAATGCCGCGCGCAAGACCATCGACACCGGTGCCGGCCCGGCCGACCCGGCGGTGCGGGAGGCGGCCGAGTTCGTCACCCAGGCGCTGAGCATTGTGGCGCCCTACGTCGCCGAGGAGATGTGGGAGGCGCTGGGCCACGCGCCCTCGGTCGCCAACTCCCGTTGGCCGAAGGCGGACCCGGCGCTGCTGGTCGCCGAGTCGGTCACCTGCGTGGTACAGGTGCAGGGCAAGGTTCGGGCCAAGCTCGAGGTGTCGCCCTCGGCCACCGAGGCCGAGCTGACCGAGCTGGCGCTGGCCGACCCCGGCGTGCAACGCGCGCTGGACGGCCGTGCGGTACGGCAGGTGATCGTGCGGGCCCCCAGGCTGGTCAGCATCGTGCCCGCGTGACCCCGTCCTGACGCCGAACGGGCCGGCTCCCCAGGTGGGGAGCCGGCCCGTTCGGCGCTGTCAGGGTCAGCGGCGGGTGACCTCGATCCGCCAGGTGGCAGGGCCCTCCTCGAGGGCCGCCACGTCGAAGCTGTCGGGGGCGAGCCGGTGCAGCGCGGAGAGCAGCGGGGCGGGGGAGTGGTCGGCGACCAGCACCACCTGCTGGCCCGAGCGCAGGCTGGTGAGCCCGCCCAGCACGGCGCCGGACCGCATCACCTTCGGGATCGCCGAGAGCACGAGCTCGGGGGTGCCGTCGGAGCACCCGCAGCCGCAGCCGCCGTGCTTCTGCTTGGCGTTCGCGCCGGCCATTTCGAGGTTGATCGCCATCCGGGTTCCTCTCCACAAGGGTGATTGCCCGTCCACGGTACCCGGCGTGCGGCCGGCGCACCGAATCGGCCTGTGGATGACGGACGGCGGGGACGGGCCTGTTGTCCACAACCGGACGAATCGCGCGGCACAACCCGGGCCGCGCGCCAAGACTCCCGGCATGCCGCGTACCAGGTCCGCACCCGAGCCGGTGCTGAGCGAGGTGGTCAGGCAGCGCCTGGCCAGCCTGCTCGACGAGGTGCCCGCCCGGCGGGCCCTGCCCCCGCCGCGGGATCCGGCCCCAGGGCAGGGGCCGGCCCCGACTCTCGAAGCCGACCCGGGCGACGGTCCGTCCGCGACGGGCGGGTCGCCACCGCCGGCCCGGTGGGTGCGGGCGGTCTGGGAGTTCTCCCGCGCTCACCTCGTGGCGGTCGGCATCGTGTTGCTCACCGGCTGCCTGTGGGCCGGGTACAACGTGCTGCAGGCTCGGTCCACCCCCGTCCCGCCGCCCCCGGTCCCCACGGTGGTGGCCACCCCGACGCCCGCCCCAAGCCCTCCTCCGATCCTTGTGCACGTACTGGGCGAAGTGAGGCGGCCGGGGGTGGTGAGTGTCCCCGAGGGGGCCCGGGTACAGGACGCGATCGCTGCCGCCGGCGGCCTGACCGCCGAGGCAGATCCTGCCGAGCTGAACCTCGCGGCGGTGCTGGTGGACGGCACCCAGTTGTTGATCGGGCGGACCGGTGAGCCGCGCGGTGAGGTGCGGGCAGCGGGCGGTGGGGGCGAGGGCCAGCCGGTGTCGCTCAACACCGCAACCCAGGCCGACCTTGAGGCCCTGCCCGGCATCGGCCCGGTCACCGCCGGACGCATCCTGGCCTGGCGCGACAAGCACGGCAGGTTCAGCAGGATCGAGGAGTTGCAGGAGGTCGATGGGATCGGGCCGGCCACCTATGCCCGGCTCGTCGACCATGTCCGGGTCTGAGCCGCCGGGCCTCGACCCCCGAGGGCCGGCCCTCGCGCTGGCGGGCTGGGCCGGTGCCTGGGCGGGCACGGCCGGGTCGCCACCGGCGGCCTTCGGCGTCGTGGCCGCGGGGCTGGTCGCGGTGGTGTGGGGCTGGCGGTCGCACCGGCGCCTCGTGCTGGCTGCCGGCGCGGTGCTGCTCGGGTGCCTCGCGGTGGCAGGGGCCCGCTCGGTGGCCGTCCACAGCGGACCGGTCCACCAGGCGTCCACCGAACGGGCGGTCGCCGAGCTGACAGTGGTGCTCGGTCCGGGGCGCAGCTACGAGGCCGGGCCGGGCGGCGCGCGTTGGTCGGCGCACGGGGTGCTCGAGGAGGTGGCCGCGCGGGGGAGCCGATGGCGGACCGGCCAGCCGGTGCTGCTGGTGGCCGGCGGGGGGTTGGCCGAACCGTGGGCCGCGGTGGCCGCCGGCACCCGGGTGCGGGCCATCGCGCGGCTGGACGCCGCCGAGGCCGGCGACCCGTTCACGGCGGTCGCCCGGGCGAGAGAGCCGCCCGAGCAGCTGTCAGCGCCCGGCTGGCTCGAGGCCGGGGTGCACCGGGTGCGGGCCGCCCTGCGCGAGGCGGTCTCCGGGCTCGCGCCCGAGCCGCGTGCGCTCGTCCCCGCGCTCGTGGTGGGCGACACCAGCGGGATGGACACCGGCCTGCGGGACCGGTTTCGGGTGACGGGGCTCGCGCACCTGGCGGCGGTCTCCGGCGCCAACCTCACCCTGCTGCTGGCCAGCCTGCTGTGGCTCTCCGCCAGGGTCGGGGTCCGTGGCTGGTGGCTGCGCGGGGTCGCCGTGGTCGGCGTGGCCGGCTTCGTCGTGTTGTGCCACGGTGAGCCGAGCGTGCTCCGGGCGGCCGCGATGGGGTGTGCAGGGCTGGCCGGCCTGGGACTGGGCGGCCGGCAACGCGGCCTGCGCCAACTGTCGTGGGCGGCGGTAGGGCTGCTGCTGGCAGACCCCTGGCTGTCGGCCTCGGCGGGCTTCGGCCTGTCGGTGGCCGCCACCGCCGGCATCATCTGCTGGGGCCGCCCATGGGCCGACGCCCTGGCCGGCTGGTTGCCTCGGCCGCTCGCCGAGGCGGTCGCGATTCCGATCGCCGCCCAACTCGCGACAGCGCCGCTCGTGGTGGCGCTGTCCGGCCAGCTCAGCCTCGTCGGGGTGCTCGCCAACGTGCTGGCGGGCCCGCTGGTCGGCCCGACGACCGTGCTGGGGTTCGTGTGTGCGGCCCTGGCAGCTGTTGTCCCCGCCCCCGCCGCAGCGGTCGGCTGGCTCGCCGGATGGGGGGCCCAAGGGCTGTGCTGGATCGCCTGGCTCGGGGCCTCGCTCCCCTCGGCGGCGATCGCGTGGCCCGCGACCCCGGCGGGGATCGCCGTGCTGGCCGGGCTGAGCGGAACCGCGTTCCTGCTGACCGGACGCCTGCTCCGGGTGCCGGCGCTGGTGGCCGGGCTGGCCGCAGTTCTCGTGCTCGCCCTGACGCGGCCGCTCGGCGTGCCCGGGTGGCCACCCCGGGACTGGACGGTCGTGCAGTGCGACGTCGGCCAGGGTGCCGCCACGGTGGTGCGGGTGGCGGCCCGGTCGGCGGTGCTCATCGACACCGGGCCCGACCCGCCGCGGCTGGAACGCTGCCTGGCCGGCCTGGCGGTGGACCACGTCGCGCTGTTGGTGGTCACGCACTTCCACGCCGACCACGTCGGCGGTCTCCCCGCGCTCGCCGGGCGGCGGGTTGACACCGCGGTGGTGCCGAACGGCACGCCTCCCGCAGCCCGCGAGCGGGTGGCCGCTGTCGCCCCGGCCGCGTCCCTGCTGGAGGCGGCTCCCGGACTGACCCTGGCGATCGGCGCCGCGACTGTTGACGTGGTGTCGGCGCTGGCAGGCTCCAACGGCGCCGCGGAAGGCACGGACTCGAGCGTGGAGAACGACGCCTCGGTAGTCACCCGGATCAACACCGGCGGGCTGGTGGTGCTCGCTACCGGCGACATCGAGGACACCGGGCAGGCAGCCGTCCTCAGGTCGGGTGGTGACCTGTCCGCCGACGTCCTGGTGGTACCTCACCACGGCTCGGCGGTGCAGTCGGACGAGCTGGTCGCCGCGGTGGGCGCGCCGATCGCCCTGATCGGGGTGGGGGAGGGCAACGACTACGGACACCCTGCGCCGTCCGCCCTGCGACTGCTCGAGGTCGCCGGAGCCGCGGTGTACCGGACCGACATCCAGGGCTCGGTCGCCGTGTCCCCCGCCGCGCACGGCTGGCTGGTCACCACCGAGCGGTCCGGCTGAGGAACCCCGACGGCACCGGCCGGCCCGCTCGGGTCACCGTCGCGCCGGCCGCGGTCGCGCCCCGGTCAGCGGATGTCGGTCCCCGCTGGCATGCTGGGGGAGTGCAGTCACCCAGCGCCTTCGCAAGCACCCTGCTCGTCGCCACGCCAGAGGCGCTGCTGGCCGAACGCGCGGTGAGCGAACAGCTGAAGGCAGCGCTTGCGGAGCGCCCCGACGCGACCGTGATCCGGGTGGCGGCAGCCGACCTGACCCTGGGCGGCCTGGCAGAGGTCACCG
>JAEYUH010000259.1 GCA_023432725.1 Actinomycetes bacterium
TCCGCCAGCTTCGCCTTGGCGCGGAGCACGGCGTCGAGGGTCGAGCTGAACGCCTGCGCGGACGAGGCGTCGGCCATCTGCTGGATTGCCTGGGTCGTTCCTTCGCCGATGCGCTTGCCGAATCCGATCGTTGCGCCGTCGGCGACCGGCGTCGTCAGCCGCTCGATGGAGCGTCGGAGATCGGCTTCCTTCTCGTCGAGTTCCGCCCGAATCTCCGTGAGGTCCGGATTCGTCATCGATCCAGCATAGGAATGGCGGTCAACCCACCATGATCCTCGCGTTCTCTGGCGGCATCCGCACGGGATCCTGGCGATCCCAGTAGGCTTGCGCTCACGCGTGCGCGAGCGTCCGACGGAGCCGTTACCAGCGGTCAAGCCGGACTGTCTCTGGACGCTATCCCCGTTGCCAGCATCCGGGCCCTGCCCGTCCCTTCGGCCTGTCGTGCTTCGAACGGCACGCCCTCACAAAGGACCCCCATGACACAAGTTCTCCACGACGCGCCGGCCCAGGCTCGCCCGATGGACGCATCAGCCACCTCGAAGATCGCAGACCCGGGCCCGCTCGGCCTCGCCGCGTTCGCGCTCACGACCTTCATCCTGAGCACGTTCAACGCGGGTCTGCTGCCCAAGTCGGCCGAGGTTGTGATCCTCGGGGTGGCCCTGTTCTACGGCGGCATAGCCCAGCTGTTCGCGGGACTGTGGGAGTTCGCCAAGGGCAACACCTTCGGCGCGGTGGCCTTCAGTTCGTACGGCGCGTTCTGGATGTCCTTCTGGTATCTCCTTGAACACTCCGGCCTGACCAAGGACGACGCGGCCGCGGGCGTCGGCATCTTCCTGCTCGCCTGGACGATCTTCACCGCCTTCATGACCTTCGCCGCCCGGCGGATCTCCGGTCTGCTGTACGGACTGTTCGCCATCCTGGCAGTCACCTTCGTGTTCCTGACCGTCGGGGCGTTCGCCTCGGCAACCCTGCTAACCCAGATCGGCGGCTACCTGGGTCTGGTCACCGCTTTCACCGCCTGGTACGGGTTCTTCGCCGGGGTGATGAACCAGACCGGCAGCGGTCGCGTCCTGCCCACCTGGCCGCGGTGATACCGCAGCCCCGTTGACGCGGGTCGGGTCACAGATCGGAAGTCGGGTACAGGGGGGTCGGGGGTTGAGCCCCGCAGACCAGGTTGTGACAGGGAATCGGTGCCGATTGAATGCGCAGATTCTCACGTTGACCAGCAGTTATGCGCGACCGACTGTCAGTGGCGGTCCGTAGCGTGGGGTCATGGAGACAGTCCTCGAGGCCCGCTCGATCGGCCAGTTGCTGGCCGCCCTCGGCACGATCCTGGACGCGCTCCACGAACCCGCCCTCCCTCCACCGACCGACCGGGAACGACTCGATGCGCTCCGGGCCGCCACGCGCGCCGAGGCGCGGCTGCACGCCTGGCGAGCCGGGCTGGCGGCCGGCATCGAGGCCGACGACGGGGCCTGGCGGGCCCACGGCACGTCCGTCTCGACGTGGTTGGCCGACACCGGGAACCTCACCCGCCAGGAGGCCGGCCGGCTGGTGAAGCACGGCCGCGAGCTCGGCAGGTTCGCCCTGGTCGGGCGGGCCGCCGCAGCGGGAGAGGTGCTACCCGAGCAGGCCGACGCGATCACCGGCGTGCTGGACGACCTTCCCGACGACCTGGGCGCCGACATCATCGACGATGCCCAGCGGATGCTCGTCGGGTTCGCCGCGAGCTACAACAGCACCGAGCTGCGGCGACTGTCCCGCCACCTGCTCGAGGCAGTGGCCCCCGAGACCGCCGAGCGCCTGGAGGCCTCCCGGATCGAGCGTGACCACCGCCTCGCTCAGAGGTCCCGGCACCTCACCTTCACCCACGACCACCACGGCTCGCTGCTCATCAGGGGCTCCCTGCCGGTCGTTGACGCCGAGCCACTGGTTCGCATCGTCGAGGCCTACGCCGCGGCCGAGAAGCGCGCCCTGGACGTCGCCGACCCACACACCGAGTACGTCACGCCGGCGATGCGACGCGCTGACGGATTGCTCGCGATGGCCAACCACCACAGCCAGACAGCACTCGCACCCAGCCACGGTGGCGACCGTCCCCGGATCGTGGTGACGCTGAGCTATGACGGCCTCGCCAGGGCAGCCGCAGCTGCCGGCCTGCTGACCGCAGAGCTGGCGAGCAGCGGACGCCGACTTCCCGCGGGGGTCCTGCGTCGGCTGCTGTGCGACGCCGACCTGCTGCCCGCCGTCCTCGGCGGCCGGTCCGAGGTGCTCGACGTCGGCCGCACCCGGCGGCTGGTCACCCCTGCCATCCGCGCAGCCCTCGAACTACGGGACCGCGGCTGCATCTTCCCGGGCTGCGACAAGCCGCCCCAGGACTGCCATGCCCACCACCTCACCCCATGGTGGGCGGGTGGCCGCACATCCTTGTCCAACCTCGTTCTCGCCTGTCCACACCACCACGGCATCGTCGAACCCGGCCACGACCCCACCGCCGACCGGTGGGCCGCCAGGCTCGGCAGCGACGGCGTCCCCGAGGTCGTCCCGCCGCTGCGGGTCGATCCGCACCGGCGGCCACGTCGCCATGGCCGGTTCACCACCCCGACCCGGGCCGATGTGGCGGTTCACCCTGTCGCGTCCACCCGCTCGGGGGTGAGGATGGTGCCCACCGGGGCCGGATCCCCGCCGGGGAAAGGAGTACCCACGTGAAGATCGCAGTTCTTGGGACCGGATCGGTCGGCCGCATCCTGGCTGCCCGACTCGCTGAGTTGGGGCACGAGGTGGTGGTCGGCACCCGTGACGTAGCAGCTACCCTCGCGCGGGCGGCGGCCGCGGGCCGCGACGAGCCGCCGATCCCGGCCTGGCTCGCAGAGAACCCCGGCGTTTCGCTCGCCGACTACGCCGGGGCCGCAGCCGGTGCGGAGTTGGTGGTCAATGCCACCAATGGCGCCGGGACGCTGGCGGCGCTCGGCCAGGCCGGGTCGCAGAACCTGGCAGGCAAGGTGCTCGTCGACGTGTCGAACCCGCTCGATTTCTCGGCCGGGATGCCGCCCACCCTGTTCGTCAAGGACACCGACTCCCTCGGCGAGCAGGTGCAGCGCGCCTTCCCCGACACCCGGGTGGTCAAGACCCTGAACACGCTGACCGGTGCTTTGCAGGCTGACCCGGCCGTGCTGGCCGGCGGCGACCACACGGTCTTCGTCAGCGGTGACGACGCCGACGCCAAGCAGGTGGTCACCGGGCTGCTGGAGAGCCTCGGACACCGCGACATCATCGACCTCGGCGACATCACGACCGCCCGCGGCACGGAGTTGTACCTGCCCCTGTGGCTGCGGCTGTGGGGTGCGCTCGGGACTGGCCTGCTCAACATCAAGGTGGTCCGCTGAGCCGGACGCGCCGGCCGTGGCCCGGGTGAGGCGCCGCCACCGCCTAGCATGACCGCATGCGAATCGTCGTGGTGGGAGCAGGGGGCGGCACCGGCCGCCTCATCGTGGACGAGGGCCTTCGGCGAGGGCACGAGTTGGTAGCGGTGTCCCGCCGCGGGACCGGGCGCCCCGAGGTGACCGACGTGCAGGCAGATGCGACCGATCCGGCTGCGCTGGCCGAGGCCTTCCGGGTGCCCCCCGACGCCGTCGTGGTGGCGATCGGCGGTGCGCCGGGGAACCCCCGCAACCGAACCGACGTGACCCGGGCCGTGCTGACCGCGCTGCCGGACGGGAGCCGCCCGCGGGTGGTGGTGCAGTCCTCGATCGGGGCCGGCGACTCGCTGCGGTTCCTGCCACCGCTGATGCGGCCTGTGGTTTCGCTCACGCTCGGCAAGGCGCTGGCCGACCACACCGAGCAGGAGGCCCTGGTCACAGGGTCCGGACTGCCGTGGACGGTGGTACGGCCCGGCCAGCTCACCGACAAGCCGGCCAGCGACAAGGCGGTAGCGCTCACCCAGCCCGGCACGTTCGTCCCCGTCCTGTCGCGCGCCGACGTCGCGCGCCTGATCCTCGACCTGCTCGCGGACCCGGCGTCCGAGGGCGGGTACTACGCGCTGGGGACGGCGGGCTGATCCGGCGGGGTGCCGACCCCGAGCTTCCAGTCGCGCACCTCGGGCAGGTCCTCCAGGTGCTCGACTATCCACTCGCCGTGCCTTGCCAGCTGGCTCTCGCAGTACGCCCGCAGCTCCTCGGCACCGGCAGGTCGCGCCCTTGTGTTGTTGAGGCAGTCGAGCACCAGGTGGTACCTGTCGACCCGGTTGCGCACCACCATGTCGAACGGTGTCGTCGTGGTGCCCTCCTCGATGAACCCGCGGGCCCGGAACCTGTCGGCGTCCGGCCGTCCGTGGACGAGTTGGTGGATGGCACCGGGGAAGCCGTGGAAGGCGAACACCACATCGACGTCGTCGGTGAAGGTGGCGGAGAACTCCTCGGCGCTCATGCCGTGCGGGTGGTCCTTGGGACGGTACAGCGTCATCAGGTCGACAACGTTCACCACCCGCACCTTCAGCTCCGGCAGCCGCTGCTTGAGCAGGTCCGCTGCCGCCACCGCCTCCATCGTCACCACGTCACCCGCGCAGGCGATCACGATGTCAGGCCTGGCGTCGCCCAGGCCGTCGGTACCCGCCCAGTCCCAGATCCCGTATCCGCGGGTGCAGTGCTCGACCGCCTCCTCCATCGACAACCACTGCGGCTGGGGCTGCTTGTCCTGGACGATCAGGTTGACGTAGTCACGGCTGCGCAGGCAGTGGTCGGCCACCTCGACCAGGCAGTTCGCGTCCGGCGGCAGGTAGATCCGGCTCACCGTGCCGCGCTGGTTGAGGACCACCTGCAGCAGCATCGGCGACTGGTGGGAGAACCCGTTGTGGTCGTTGCGCCAGCAGGTGGAGCTCAGCAGGATGTTCGTGCTCGGCACCGCGGCGCGCCAGTCCAGGTGCTCCGCCTCCTCCAGCCACTTCGCCTGCTGCATGGTCATGGACGCCGCGACCATCGCGAAGGCCTCGTAGGTGGCGAACATCCCGTGCCTGCCGGTCAGGGTGTACCCGTCCAGCCAGCCGTGGCAGTTGTGCTCGCTGAGCACCTCCATCACGCGACCCTCCGGCCCGATCGCGACGTCAAAGACGTCGGTCCGCTCCATGAACGCGCGCTCCGACACCTCGAAGACCGCCCCGAGCCGGTTGGAGTTCGTCTCGTCGGGACAGAACAGCCGGAAACTGGCGGGGTTGCGCCGGTACACCTCGCGCAGGAACTCTCCGAGCTTGCGGGTCGACTCCACCCGGGTCTGCGCGCGGGCGCCCGGGGTCACCTCGACGCCGAAGTCACGGAAGTCGGGCAGATCGAGGTCCACGGTCAGCACCCCGCCGTTGGCGTGCGGGCTCGCGCTCATCCGCAGCTCCCCCGCGGGATTGTTGGCGGCCACCAGCGGCGTCGGAGCACCGTGGGCGTCGAAGAGTTCGTCGATCCGGTAGGACCGCAACCACTCCTCCAACAGGGCGAGGTGGGCAGGGTCGTCCTTCACCCCGGCCAGGGGCACCTGGTGGGAACGCCAGGTGCCCTCGACCACCTGCCCGTCGACGGTGTGCGGGCCGGTCCAGCCCTTCGGCGTGCGCAGGATGATCATCGGCCAGCGCGGCGGCGGGCCCTGCCACGTGTCGGCGGAGCGGGCCTCCTGCTGGATCTCGTGGATCCGCTCGACGCAGTACGCCAGCGCGGCGCCGAACCGCTCGTGCATCCAGGGCAGGTCCTCACCCTCGACCCAGACGACCTCGTAGCCGTGGCCGGAGAAGATGTCCTCGACGTCGGCCGGCTCCTTGCGGGCCAGGACTGTGGGGCCGGCGATCTTGGCGCCGTTGAGGTGCAGGATCGGCAGCACCGCCCCGTCGCGGCGCGGGTTCAGGAAGGAGATCCCCTTCCAGCCGCCCTCCAGCGGACCGGTCTCGGCCTCCCCGTCGCCCACCACCGCGGCCACCAGCAGGTCGGGATTGTCGAAGGCTGCCCCGAAGGCGTGCGACAGCGCGTAGCCGAGCTCGCCGCCCTCGTGGATCGAGCCGGGAGTGGTCACCGAGGCGTGGCTCGGGATCCCGCCGGGGGCGGAGAACTGGCGGAACAGCTGGTGCAGCCCCGGGGTGTCCTGGGTGACCTTCTGGTAGATCTCGGAGTAGGTCCCCTCCAGCCAGCCGGCCGCCACCAGCGCCGGCCCGCCGTGCCCGGGCCCTGCGATGTAGAGCCATTCCTGCCCGGTGCGCTGGATCAGCCGGTTGAGGTGGGCGTAGATGAACGCCAGGCCCGAACTCGTCCCCCAGTGGCCCAGCAGTCGCGGCTTGATGTCGTCGCCAGTCAGCGGACGGGCCAGCAGCGGGTTGTCCTGCAGGTAGATCTGCCCCACCGTGAGGTAGTTGCAGGCGCGCCACCAGGCGTCGATGCTCAGGATCTCGTCACGGGTCAGGGGTGGGATCTGCATGCCCTCACGCTATTGCCCGGAGTCTCCCCGCGGGAAGGATCAGACGACAACCGCGACGCCGCGGCAGCGGCGGCAAGGGCGGAGTCTTGACGAGCGGTGAGGAACCGAACCGCGAGGATCAGAACAGCGCGCTCATGAGGTCGCGCCGGGCCTTGAGCACCGCCGGGTCGGACTGCCCCACGGTCTCGAACAGTTCCAGCAGGCGAACCCGCAGCTGTTCGCGCTGGGGGCCTGAGGTGGCCCGGATCGCCCCGATCAGGCGGTCGAAGGCTGCTCCGGGGTTGCCGCCGGCAAGCTCGACGTCGGCGGCCGCGGTCTGGGCGTCGACGTCGGCAGGAAGCTGGGCCGCCCGTGCCAGCACGGCGGCCGGGTCCTGCCCGCCCAGCCGCACCAGCAGCGCGGCCTGGGCGCGGCCGGCCTTGGCCTCCGGGTCGTTGGGGGTCTGGGCCAGGAGCTTGTCGAACTCGGCCACTGCCGCCTCGAAGTCGCCGCGCTCGAGCGCCGCGTCGGCCTCGGCGAACCGCGGGTCCGGCCCGGCCTCGGCGTCGATCGACACCGGCTCGGCCCGTCCGACCACGCCGGCACCGGCCGCCGCCTGCAGCAGCTGCCCGATCACCGCCTCGACCTCAGCCTTGGGTCGGGTGCCCTGGAACAGCGGCGCCAGCTGGCCGCCGACGACGCCGATCACGGTGGGCACCGCCTGCACCCCGAAGGCGGCGGCGATCTGGGGGGCTGTGTCCACGTTGACCCGGGCCAGCAGGTACTTGCCTCCGGCGGCGTTGACCAGGTCCGTGAGGTCGTCAGACAGGGATTGGGCGTTCGCGCGCGGTGAGTACAGCTCGACCACCACGGGGTGACGCAGGGAGAGCTGGATGGTCGCCTCGAAGGAGCGCTCGTCGACCTCGGCCACATAGCTGGCTCCGGGGGGCGACGGCGGGGCCTTCGCCGCCGCGGCGATGCCGGAGAGATCCATGGCGCGAGAGATGTTGAGGCCGTTGGGAGTCACGTCCTGCATTCTGCCAGACCGCTTCCAGCCCGCCGGGCGCACGAGCCGGCGGGATTCCCGCCGGGGGCCTCGCCCTGCCCCGACCTCAGGGGGCAAGATGGGCCCATGGCTCACGACCGTGCGGGGCAGGTTGCACTCCCCGAGGACCTGATCGATGTCGATGCCCTGGTGGCCGCCTACTACGACCTGACGCCCGACCCCGACGACCCCGACCAGCAGGTCTCGTTCGGGACGTCCGGGCATCGTGGCTCCAGCCTGGACACCGCCTTCAACGACGCCCACATCGCCGCCACCACCCAGGCGATCGTGGAGTACCGGCAGACCCAGGGCGTCACCGGCCCGCTGTTCATCGGCAAGGACACCCACGGCCTGTCGGCACCGGCCTGGCGCACCGCCATCGAGGTGCTGCACGCCCACGGCGTCGACGTCAGGGCTGAGCGTGACGAGGACTACACGCCGACGCCGTCGGTCTCCCGGGCGATCATCGTCTACAACCGCGACCACACCGGCCCGCGGGCGGACGGCATCGTCGTCACCCCCTCGCACAACCCACCCCGTGACGGGGGCTTCAAGTACAACCCGCCGCACGGCGGCCCTGCCGACACCGACGCCACCGGGTGGATCGCCGGGCGGGCCAACGAGCTGCTGCGCGACCCGGGCGCGATCAAGCGGACCCCCTACCAGCGGGCAGCGGGCGACATCATCCGGGTGGACTACCTCAGCGCGTACTGCGAGGACCTGCGCAACGCCATCGACCTCGACGCGATCGCCTCGGCCGGGGTTCACATCGGCGCCGATCCGCTGGGCGGCGCCTCCGTCCAGTACTGGGAGTACATCGCCGACCGGCTCGGCATCGACCTGACGGTGATCAACCCCGCGGTCGATCCGACCTGGCGGTTCATGACCCTGGACTGGGACGGCAAGATCCGGATGGACTGCTCCTCGCCCTACGCGATGGCGAGCCTCATCAGCAACCGGGACGCCTATGCCATCTCCACCGGCAACGACGCCGACGCCGACCGGCACGGCATCGTGACCCCTGATGCCGGCCTGATGAACCCCAACGCCTACCTTGCGGTGGCGATCCAGTACCTGTTCAGCCACCGCGAGGCCTGGCGGCCGGATGCCGCCGTGGGCAAGACCCTCGTCTCCTCCTCCCTGATCGACAAGGTGGCGGCCGACCTGGGACGCCGGCTGGTCGAGGTCCCGGTCGGCTTCAAGTGGTTCGTGCCGGGACTGATGAGCGGCGACCTGGGGTTCGGCGGCGAGGAGTCCGCCGGCGCGTCCTTCCTGGCCAGGGACGGCTCGACGTGGACCACCGACAAGGACGGCATCCTGCTGGCCCTGCTGGCCTCCGAGATCAAGGCGGTCACCGGCAAGTCGCCCAGCGAGCACTACGCCGACCTCGAGGCCCGCCACGGCGCCTCCACCTACGCCAGGGTGGACGCCCCCGCCAACCGGGAGCAGAAGGCGAAGCTCGCCCGGCTCTCGCCCTCCGACGTCACCGCCACCGAGCTCGCCGGCGAGCCGATCACGGCGACGCTGACCAACGCCCCCGGCAACGGGGCACCGATCGGCGGGCTCAAGGTCGCCACCGCGTCTGCCTGGTTCGCGGCCCGTCCCTCGGGAACCGAGGACGTGTACAAGATCTACGCCGAGTCGCTCAAGGGACCCGACCACCTCCGGCAGGTCCAGGAGCAGGCCCGCGAGGTGGTGAACGCCGTCCTCGGCTGACCCCGAGTTCCTCGTCGGGCCGCCCCGACGAGCCGGATATGAAAAGGTAAGACCATGAGCAATGACGATCTCTTCATCTGCGTTGACCACGTTGGCTACGCCGTTCCCAACCTGGACGAGGCCATTAAGTTTCACACCGAGGTGCTCGGCTGGCGCGTCCTCCACCGCGAGACCAACCAGGAGCAGGGCGTCGAGGAGGCGATGATCGGCACCGGCGACCAGCTGGCCGAGAACGCCCAGGTCCAGCTGCTCGCCCCGCTCAACGAGCAGAGCACGATCGCCAAGTGGATCGAGCGCAACGGCGGCAAGGGCGGCATCCAGCAGGTCGCCTACCGGGTCGCCGACCTCGACAAGGTCAGCGCGGTGCTGCGTGAGCGCGGCGTCCGGCTGCTGTACGACGAGCCCAAGCGCGGCACCGGTGGCTCGCGGATCAACTTCGCCCACCCGAAGGACGCCGGCGGCATCCTGCTCGAGCTGGTGGAACCCGCCGCCAACTGAGCGGCCACGCGGCAGCGGTCCACGTCGGGGTGGGCGGTAGCATCGGAACCGGCGGGGCGTCCCGACGCCCCGCCGTCCGCCTCTGAGGTGAGAAAGGACCGATCGTGTCGTCGTCCCCACCCGACGAGCAGGGCCTTGACCTGTTCGAGGAGACCGCCTCCGCCGCCGGCAACTTCCCCCACGCGCTGCGGGGTTACGAACGCAGCGCGGTGGACGCGTACGTCCGCGAGGTGGAGGCGAAGCTGTCGCGTGCGCTCGGTGAGCTGAAGGACACCCAGTACCAGCTCGCCCTCGCCGCGGCCACCGTCGACACCACCGACTACTCCCGGCTCGGTGGGCACGCCAGGACGCTCCTGAAGTCCGCCGAGGCGCAGGCCGCCGAGATCCTCTCCGCCGCGCGCGCCGAGGCCGAACGGATCCGCACCCAGGCCCACGCCGAGCGCGCCCGGACCACCACCGAGACCCACGTCGCCATGGACGCCAGCCGAGCCGCGAACCTTGCCGACATCGATCAGGTCCGCGAACTGCTCGGCGCTCAGACCGCCGCCGAGCTGGAGGCGGCCAAGGCGGACGCGGCCGCCCTGATGCAGGCCACCGAGCGACAGCGCGACTGGCTGCTGCGAGAGGCTGAGACGCAGGCGAAGGCCGTCATCGATGCCGCGGTCGCCGAGGCCGAGCAGCGCAGGGCGGAGTTCGAGCGGGTCACCGCCGAGCAGACCGCGGAGCTGGCGCGGGTGCGGGAGGCGACGCTGGCCGACATCTCGGTGGTCCGCCAGACCGCCGTGGACCAGGTGAACGAGCTGGTGGCCACCGCCCGCGCGGAGGCCGAGGAGCAACGCACCCGACTCGAGGCCGACCTGCTGACCGCCGACCAGCGCCGGGAGGCGGCGCGCGCCGAGGCTGCCGGGATCACCCGTGCGGCGACCGAGCAGGCGGAACTCGCTGTCGAGACCGCCCGGCACGAGGCCGTCCGGATCACCGCCGAGGCCAACCGCGCTGCGGAAGAGCGGGCCGCCCGGCTGGAGGCCGAGATCGCCGCCCTCACCCAGCGCAAGCAGGCCCTTCTCGACCAGCTCGACCAACTGTCCGCGATCGCCAGTGACACCACCACCGAGCTGAGCGGTCCCGCCCCTGAGCAACCCCCGGAGGCGTCGACAACTCCATGACACCGGACGAGCAGACACCTCCCCCGGCGCCCACGCCACCGCGGGCGGCCGGTTCCCCCGTCCCGACCTCCGCCAGGACCCCGACCGCGCCGGCGACCCGGAACTGGCTGCTGCGCTGGCGGCGGACCACCCAACCCACCCCGCCGGACTACAACGACGGCCTGGACACCCGCACCGAGCGGATGTCCCTGCTGTACCGCAGCCCGTTCTACATCGGCTTCTTCCTCGCGGTCGGGGCGATGACCGCCTACGTCCTGCTCACCTCGATCGCCCAGCTGCGCGACATCCTCGTCCTCGTGATTCTCAGCATGGCGCTCGCGCTGGGGCTGAACCCGGTGGTGGAGTGGTTCCACAACCGCGGCATCCGGCGCGGGATCGCCGTGCTGATCGTCGCGCTCGGCCTGCTCGCGGGCCTGGCCCTTGCCGGCTGGGCGGTCGTGCCGGTGGTCA
>JAEYUH010000300.1 GCA_023432725.1 Actinomycetes bacterium
GCGTCGCCGCCGTACTGGCCGCGGGCAGCGATGGCGATCAGGAAGAAGCTCGGCACCACCAGCAGCAGGTCGATGATCCACAGCATCGCCTTCTCGTACCAGCCCCCAAGGTAGGCGGCCGATGCCCCCACCAGGGCGGCGATGGTGGTCGAGATCAGGGCGACCATGAAGCCGATCATCAGCGACTTGCCGAGGCCGCGGGCGGTGAGCGCGAGCACATCGCGTCCGGCCTGGGTGGTGCCCAACGGGTGCGAGCTGCTCGGCGGCTTGAGGAAGGCGGTCGGATCGATCTGGTCGAACTTCCAGTAGATGAGGTTCGGGCCCGCGATCGCGAGGAAGCACAGGAAGAGGATGCCGAGCGCGCCCACGACGGCCAGCCTGTTGCGCAGGAAGCGGCGCCAGATCAGGCGCCGCCGGGTCAGCCGGCGGCCCGTGGCCGCCTCTGCCTGCGGCCCCTCGGCGGGGACCAGTGTGTCGGACTCGGCGATCCGCAGTTCGGTGTCTGCCATCTCGTCCCCCTAACCCAGCCGGACCCGCGGGTCGAGGATGGCGACCATGATGTCGGAGAGCACCGCGCCGACCAGGACGCACACCCCCGCGAAGGCCGTCACGGCGACGACCCCGTGCGGGTCACGGTTGGTGATTGTGTCGACGCCGTACTGGCCGATCCCCGGGAAGCCGAAGATCCGCTCGGTGAAGGTGGCGCCGGTGAACATCGTGGCGACGCTGAACGCGACATAGGTGCCGGTGGGGATGAGCGCCGTCCGCAGGGCGTGCTTCATGACTGCCCGCGACTGCGGCAGGCCCTTGGCCCGCGCGGTGCGGACGTAGTCGGCGCCAAGCGAGTCGAGCATGATGTTGCGCTGGATCCGGCTCATCGAGGCGACCCCGATGATCACCAGCACGAACGTGGGTAACAGCAGGTGTTGGGCCCTGTCGACGAGGTCGGCGAACGGATAGTCGCCCACGTCACCGGTCTCGCCGAGGAACTCGAAGACCCTGGTGCCGGTGGTGTTGTTGAACCAGGTGGCGCCGATCTGGGTGACGTGGCCGATCACGAAGGCGGGGGTGGAGATCACCAGCAGCGACAGCGCGGTGATGGTCCGGTCGGAGATCCGGTACTGCCGCGTGGCCGTCCAGGCGCCCACCGCCACGCCGATCACAATGCCGACGAGGGTGCCGATGATGAGCAGCCGCAGGCTGACCCACATCCGGTTGCTGATCTGTTCGGCGACGTTGGCGCCGAGCGGCGAATACCCCCAGTCGCCGCGGAAGACCCCGGTCAGCCAGGTCAGGTACCGCTCCCACAAGGGGACGGTGTCGCTCAGGTTGTACAGCGCGAGCTGGGCTTCGATGGTTTCCGGCGCGATCGGCGGCTGGCGCAGCTCGAACAGAGCCCGGGGGTTCAACTGGGTGGCGGCGAGAACATAGGTCAGCGAAACCGCCACGAACAGCAGGAGGGCGTAGTTGAGCAACCGCCGTCCGATGTATCGAAGCATGGGGGGAAAAGTACCCTAAGAAGCCAAGGGTCTCCTAAATCTGCTACCGCTGAGTTACCACGACGGTGCCCAGGGCAAGGTCGTTCAGCCCTCTCCGGTCGGCCCCGATGACGACCGCAGGAAGCACGACGGAGACCATCGCCGTGCGCAGCGCGGCCCGCCACCACCCGAGCGGCCGGCCGTCCAGCCGGACCACCCGGATCCTCGCGACGATCTGCCCGAAGCTGCCGCCGACCAGCGCCGTGAGCACTGTCTTCTCGACGAAGAAGACGGCCAGGATCATCCAGGAACGCCAGTCGCTCTCCCGTAGCACCGCCATCCCGAAGGCGAAGATCGCGACCAGCATCGAGCCGGCCCAGTCCAGCAGCAGCGCGGCGATCCGCGCCCGCCAGCTCGCCAGCGAACCCCGTCCGCTCGGGGGCAGGCCCAGCGACTGTCCCGGGTAGCTCTCGGCCTCCACCTCGCTCATGGGCAGGAGACTACTTCGTCGGGCGGTACCCGACGATCCGACCGGACGCCATCGCGGGACGCGGCTTTTACACGGCTGAAACACGGATGGAACTCGCGGGTTACCACCCCTCCGTAGCGTTGCGGCCGTCCGATACCCATGACTTGTGGAGGCACGATGTTCCAAGGCGCCGACGACCTGTTGGCCTACATCAAGAACGAGGACGTCGAGTTCGTCGACATCCGGTTCTGCGACCTGCCGGGTGTGATGCAGCACCTGACGGTCCCCGCGTACGCGTTCGGCCCGGAGGTGTTCGAGACCGGAATGGCGTTCGACGGGTCGTCGATCCGGGGGTTCCAGAAGATCCACGAGTCCGACATGACGCTGCTTCCCGACCCGGGCACCGCGTTCATCGACCCGTTCCGGACGCACAAGACGCTCGCGCTGAACTTCTTCGTGCACGACCCGCTCACCCACGAGGCCTACAGCCGCGACCCGCGCAACATCGCCAGGAAGGCCGAGGACTACCTCGCCTCGACCGGCATCGGCGACACCGCCTTCTTCGCCCCCGAGGCCGAGTTCTACATCTTCGACTCCGCCCGGTTCGAGACCAAGCAGCAGTCGTCCTTCTACTACATCGACTCCGAGGCCGGCGCCTGGAACACCGGTCGCGAGGAGGAGGGCGGCAACCGTGGCGCCAAGGTGAAGTACAAGGGGGGCTACTTCCCGGTGGCCCCGGTCGACCACTTCTCCGACCTGCGCGACGAGATGGTCGTGAAGCTGACCGAGTCCGGCCTTGAGGTCGAGCGCGCCCACCACGAGGTGGGCACCGCGGGCCAGGCCGAGATCAACTACAAGTTCAACACCATGCTGGCCGCCGCCGACGACGTGATGAAGTACAAGTACATCATCAAGAACACGGCGTGGGAGGCGGGCAAGACCGTCACCTTCATGCCGAAGCCGATCTTCGGCGACAACGGCTCGGGCATGCACGTCCACCAGTCGCTGTGGAACGGCGGCGAGCCGCTGTTCTACGACGAGACCGGGTACGGCA
>JAEYUH010000322.1 GCA_023432725.1 Actinomycetes bacterium
CGCCTACACCGCGGCGGAACGGCAGTACCAGGCCCACCAGCGCGCGATCGCCGACCGGCGGGAGGGCCTCGCCCGGCTGACCGGCGAGGTGAACACGCTGCGCGGCAGGGCCGAGTCCGCGGTCGCCGAGATCGGACGGCTCAGGGAGGCTCGCGACCAGGCCGAGCAGCGGGCCGCCGCCGCCCGCCACGCCTTCGCCGAGCTGGAGACCCGGCTGGCCTCGCTGAGCGCCGGCGAGTCCGGCCTTGACGCCGCCTACGAGGCGGCCGAGGCCGAACTCGCCACCCTGCGGGCAGCCCGCGACGAGCTGCACGCCGCCGAGGTGGCAGCCAGTTCCTCGCGGGCAGCGCTGGCAGCGCGGGTGGACGCGCTGCGGGTGGGCCTGGAGCGCAGGGACGGCACCGGCGCACTGCTCGCCGCGGGCGACCGGCTGGGCGGCCTGCTGGGATCGGTGGCGGCCCTGGTCTCGGTGCACCCGGGTGCCGAGGTGGCAGTGGCGGCCGCCCTGGGCGCGGCAGCCGACGCCGTCGCGGTGACGGGGGTGGACGCCGCCGTCGGCGCCTTCGAGCACCTGAAGTCCGCCGACCTGGGACGGGCGGGACTCCTGCTGGGCGGCCCGACGGTCGACGTCGACCCCGGTGCCTGGCCGGGCCTGCCGGACGGCGTCCGCTACGCGCGGGACCTGGTGGAGTGCACCCCCGAGCTGCGTCCGTCGATCGACAGGCTGCTGTTCAAGGTCGCCGTCGTCCCCGGCATGGCGGAGGCCTCCGCGCTGGTCACCGCGCTGCCCGACCTGACGGCGGTCACCAGCGAGGGCGACCTGCTCAGCTCGTGGTTCGCCGCCGGCGGCTCCCAGTCCCAGCCCTCGCTGATCGAGGTGCAGGCGGCGATCGACGAGGCCTCGGCGAAGCTGGCCGCAGCGCAGGCAGAGGTGGAACGCCTCCGGTTCGCCTTTGCCGCCAAGGAGGTCGAACTGGCCGAGGCCACCGACCGCGCCGAGGCCGCGCTGGCCCGGCTGCACGAGTCGGACGCCGCCCACGCCGGCCTGGCGGAGGAGGCCTCGGAACTCACCCAGGCGATCCGCGCCGCCACCGCCGAGACCGGACGGCTGGACGCCGCGATCGCCCGCGCGCAGGAGGTGCGCGACCAGGCCACGGCGGCGCTCGCCGGACTCGAGGAGCGCCTCGAGCTGGCGAGCCAGGAGTCGGGACTGACCGAGGCCGATCCTGCCGAGCGGGAACGGGCCGGCGACGCCTCCCGCGCCGCCGCCGCCGCCGAGATGGAGGCCCGGCTCGGGCTGCGCACCGTCGAGGAGCGGGCCAGGGCGCTGGCCGGCCGAGCCGAGAGCCTCACCCGTTCGGCCCAGGCCGAGCGGGAGGCGAGGGAGCGCGCCGCCGTCCGGCGGGAGCAACTGCGGCGCGAGGCAGTGGTGGCGGCCGCCGTCCAGCAGGCGGCGGGCTGGCTCGAGCAGCAGGTGGCGGGTTCGCTGGCGCTGGCAGGGGTGCGCCGCGAGGCTGCGCAGGCCCGCCGCGCCGACGCCGAGGCCCAACTCGGCGCCGCCCGCAGCCGCGGCCGCGAGCTCGCCCGCCAGTTCGAGGAACTGGTCGATTCGGCCCACCGCGACGAGCTGGCTCGCGCCCAGCAGCAGATGAAGGTGGACGCGCTGGCCGAGAAGTCGCTGGCCGAGCTCGGCCTGGAGGTGGACGCCCTGGTCGCCGGCTACGGCCCCGACCAGCCGGTGGAGGTCCTGACCGCACCCGACGGCACCCCGCTGGGCCCCGACGACCCCCGCCCCGACGCCGTCCCGTACCAGCGCGCGGAGCAGGAGAAGCGGTTGCGCAGGGCTGAGCGTGACCTGGCCGTGCTGGGCAGGGTCAACCCGCTGGCGCTGGAGGAGTTCGACGCCCTCCAGCAGCGCCACGCCTTCCTCGCCGAGCAGCTGGAGGACCTGCGCCGGACCCGGGCCGACCTCGCCGGCATCATCGAGGAGGTCGACAATCGCGTCCAGCAGGTCTTCGCCGAGGCCTACGCGGACGTGGAGAAGGCCTTCGAGGAGTCGTTCAGCAGGCTCTTCCCCGGCGGCGAGGGACGCCTCGTGCTCACCGAGCCGGGGGCGTGGCTGACCACAGGGGTCGAGGTCGAAGCCCGCCCGGCGGGCAAGAAGGTCAAGCGGCTGTCGCTGCTGTCGGGGGGTGAACGGTCGCTGGTTGCGGTGGCCTTCCTCGTCGCGCTGTTCAAGGCGAGGCCGAGCCCGTTCTACATCCTCGACGAGGTCGAGGCGGCCCTCGACGACACCAACCTGGGCAGGCTGCTCGAGATCTACAGCGAGCTTCGCGACAACAGCCAGTTGCTGGTGATCACCCACCAGAAGCGCACCATGGAGATCGCCGATGCCCTCTACGGCATCACCATGCGTTCCGACGGGATCTCCACAGTGATCAGCCAGCGGCTGCGCGAGGACTGACCGCCCTTTGCCCGGGGCGTAAACTGGCCCGCGTCCCCCACGGAAGGCCCGCCCACCATGGCTCTTGCCACCATCATGATGCTGGTGATCCTGGCGATAGCGCTGGGCATCATCGCCGTCGTGGCCATCGGCATGCAGGGGACCTCAGGGCAGCGCGCCCCCAAGGTTCGCAGCGCGATGGCCCAGACCGCCCGCCACCTCAACGGTGAAGCCCCGCCGCCCCCGGGACTGGTCAACTTCTTCGAGGATCTGCGCATCAAGAGCGCCGGTTCCGGCGTGGAGAACACAGGGGAGCAACCCAAGGTCTCCTGACCCGCCGGCTCCCTGGGAACGTCCGCCACGGCAGTGTTACCTTTCCCTGCGCTGTGCGCAGTTAGGGGTGAGGCCCGCGTCCGGTGGCGGACCTCGACCACGGGGGGAGCGGAACGACGGTGGACGCAGGCACGCTGGGAGCGGTGGACGGAGTCGTCCCCGACGAGCCGCTGCTGCCGCTGGACTCTGCAGGGGTCGTGCAGCGCTACGAGGCCATGGTGTACGGCATCGCCCTCACCCACACCAGCTGCCGCGGTGACGCCGACGACGTCTTCCAGGACGTCTTCCTGACCTACCACCGTCGCCGGCCGGAATGCCGCAGCGAGGACCACCGCAAGGCCTGGCTGATCACCACCACCCTGAACTGTGCCCGCGCCGTGACCCGCAGCTCCTGGCGCACCCGCGTCGTCCCGCTGAACGCGCAGGACGCCGGTGAGCTCCCGTCCCAGTTCAGCTTCGCCACCGACGAGCAGAACGTGGTGTTCCGGGCGCTCAGGTCGCTGCCCGACACGTACCGGTCGGTGCTCCACCTGTTCTACTTCGAGGATCTTCCCGTCGCCAGGATCGCCGAGTTGCTCGGCCTGGAGGCGGGTGCTGTGAAGATGCGGCTGTCCCGCGGCCGCGGTCTGATGCGCGACAAGCTCCAGGGAGGGCTGTTCGATGAATGACAGGGACTTCTTCGACGACATGGCACGGCAGATGCGGCCCGACGACCAGACGAGGGACGAACTGCTGCGGACCCTCGCCGCGGAGGATCCCCCTGCCGCGCCCGCGGTGGATGCCCCCCGTCCCCGCGGGCGCGCCCTCGGCTGGCTGGCCGCGGCGGCCGGGGTCGCCGTCGTAGCAGGGATCGCGCTGATCCCCGGCCTGGTGGGCAGGGCTACCGACCTCGAGGTCTCCGACCCCCCGCGGGTGCCGGGCCCTGTCGGCGACGACGTCCGTGGTGGAGCCGGTGGGTACGGCGAGCTCTACTCCGCGGTGAAGGCGGCCGCCGAGAACCGGTACGGGTATCCCGGCAGCGAGGCCGGGTGGGGAACGGTCGAGGACGGCGCGGTGGCGGCCGGCGTGCCCTCGGTGGGCTTCGGCGACAAGCCTGGAAGCTGGCACACCAACAGCCAGGTGGCGGGCATCGACGAGGGCGACGTGGTCAAGAGCGACGGCAGCACCCTGTTCATCGCCTCGGGCAAACAGGTCGTGCTGGTGGAGGCCTCCGGTGGCACCACGAGGGAACTGGCGCGGATCGACACCGCCAGTTCGCCCGCCGCCCCGAAGCGGAGCGCCGACGAGTACGTGGTCCAGGGCCCGGTCGTCGACCTCATGCTGCACGAGTCGACCCTCGTGGTGCTGGTCACCGAGTACTCCCCGCGGGTGGCCGAGCTGCCCGCCGCCGTGACCACCACCTACGTCCCGTTCGACGCCACCCAGACCAGGGCGCTGCTCTACGACGTGTCCAACCCCGGTTCGCCGAAGTACCTCACGAGCCTTGGCCAAAGCGGTGCGTACGTCACCTCCCGGCTGGCCGGAACGCTGCTGTACCTGGTCACCGAGTACCTCGTCGTCGATCCGGACGCGATCGACCCCGACGACCCCGAGACCTTCGTCCCGCTGGTCACCCGCGACGGCGAGCGGGCCGCCGTGGACGCCGCCGACTGCGTCATCCTGCCCTTCCCCGACGGCCCCCGGTACGCGGTGGCCAGCAGCATCGACCTCGCCAGGGCCGAGCGGGTCGACACCGAGTCGGTGCTCGGCGGCTCGCAGACCGTCTACCTCAGCGGGGAGAACCTGTTCCTGGCCGCGGTCGACCATGAGGCCTCGCTGTCGGCCAAGGCCCGCAAGGCGGCCGGGGTGGACGACCTGCGCGGCGGCGTCCCGGTCACCCGGCTGACCAGGATCCGACTGGACGCCGGTGACCTCACGGTCGCGGGCCAGGGCAACGTCCCGGGCACCGTGCTCAACCAGTTCGCGCTTGACGAGTACCAGGGCCACCTGCGGGTGGCGGTGACCGTGACAGGCGAGACGAAGAAGGGGTGGACCAGCCGTCCGGCGCTGTACGTCCTCGACGGCGATCTCACGGTGGTCGGATCCCTGCCGAAGCTCGCCCGCAACGAGACCGTGCAATCGGTGCGGTTCGACGGGCCGGTCGGCTACGTGGTGAGCTTCGAGCGGGTGGACCCGCTGTTCGCCCTCGACCTGGCCGACCCCGCCGAGCCAACCGTGATGAGCGCCCTGAAGATTCCGGGCTTCAGCACCTACCTGCACCCGTGGGCGGACGGGCGGCTGCTGGGTCTCGGCATGGCGGCCGACTCCGAGGGCCGGGTGACCGGGATGAAGCTGAGCATGTTCGACACGTCCGACCCGTTCGACGTCTCCGAGCAGACCGCCGCCAAGGTGGCCTACGACGACGCCGAGGCGCTGGTGAACCACAAGGCTGTGCTGGTGGACACCGACCGCGGCCTGATCGGGTTCGCCGCCACTTCCTGGCGCGACGAGGGCCCGAGGCAGCGCTACCTCGTCTACCGCTACGCCGACGGGAAGTTCCGCCTGGCCGAGAAGCTGCCGCTGCAGGCCACCGGACGCACCGAAGGCACCCGCGGCCTCACCCTCGGCGAGCACCTCTACGTCGTCTCTCCGGCCGGGGTGGACGCCTACCGCGCCGACACGTTCGACAAGGTGGCGGGGGTCAGCCTGCAGAAGCGCTGAACCGGGCAGGGCCGCCGGCGCACTGACAGCCGGGGACGGTCCCGGGGCGCGAACCCCGTACCATGGCGGCCGTGGATCTCATCTTCTGGCTGGTCGTGGCCGGCATCCTCGCCGCCCTCACCGTCGCCGCCGTCGTCATCATCTCCTCGAACCGGCGCGCCGCCCTTGAACGCAGGGAGCCGGCGCCCGAGCTCCCGCGGCAGGCGCCCGCCGAGCCGGAGGGACCGGCCGGTGAGGTAGTCGAGCCCGTGGTCCCCGCCGAGCCCGCCGAACCCGCTGCCCCAGCCCTCGACGTGCCGGAGGCGCCCGGCTCGCGGATGGCGCGGCTGCGCCGACGGCTCTCGGCCAGCACCAACCCGTTCGCCCGCGGCCTGCTGGGGCTGCTCTCGGCCGACCGGCTGGATGCCGACGCCTGGGACGAGCTGGAGGCGACCCTGATCACCGCCGACCTCGGGGTGGGCCCGACCACAGAGCTGATCACCGCGCTGCGCAAGGAGCTGGCGATCGACGGCGTCTCCGACCCGGGCAAGGCCCGTCAGGTGTTGGGCAGCCAGCTGGTGAAGCTGGTCGACCCCAGCCTTGACCGCACCCTGCGGGTGACCGGCGAGGACGGCTCGCCGGGGGTCGTCCTCGTGGTCGGGGTGAACGGCACCGGCAAGACCACCACCATCGGCAAGCTGGCGCGCGTCCTGGTCGCCGAGGGCAGGTCGGTGGTGCTCGGCGCCGCCGACACCTTCCGGGCGGCCGCCGCCGACCAGCTCGAGACCTGGGGTTCCCGGGTCGGTGTGCCCACCGTCCGCGGCCCCGAGGGCGGCGACCCGGCCTCGGTCGCCTTCGACACGGTGGCCCGCGGGATCGCCGACGGGGTCGATGTCGTCGTCATCGACACCGCCGGACGGCTGCACACCAAGACCGGGCTGATGGACGAGCTGGGCAAGATCAAGCGGGTGGTGGAGCGCAAGCTGCCGGTCACCGAGGTGCTGCTGGTGATCGATGCCACCACAGGCCAGAACGGACTGACGCAGGCGCGGGTGTTCGCCGAGGTGGTCGACGTCACCGGCATCGTGCTCAGCAAGCTGGACGGCTCGGCCAAGGGCGGCATCGTCGTCCAGGTGCAGCGCGAGCTGGGCGTCCCTGTGAAGCTGATCGGCCTCGGCGAGGGCGCCGACGACCTGGCGCCTTTCGAGCCGGAGGCCTTCGTCGACGCGCTGCTCAGCGAGGACTGAGCGCTCCGCCGCGCAGCCGAAGCCCCAACCCCTTCACCAACTTCTGCCAGATAGCCGACCTGGCCGACAGCTGTGTCGGTCGGGCCCGGTACTTGGCAGAACCTGTGGGGGTGCCGGCCGGTACCCCGGCCGGGCCGGGGGGAGGGAGCGGGGGGCGGGCTGCGTGTAAGCTTGCCCGGTATCCCCAAGGCGTGAGGAAGTTCCCCGTGTTCGACACCCTGCAGGACCGCCTGTCGGCTGCCTTCCGCAACCTGCGCGGCAAGACCCGGCTCACCGAGGCCGATATCGAGGCGACCACCCGCGAGATCCGGCTGGCGCTGCTCGAGGCCGACGTCAACCTGGGCGTCGTCAAGGAGTTCATCGCCGCGGTCCGGGAACGGGCAAAGGGCGCGGAGGTCCACCAGGCGCTCAACGCCGGCCAGCAGGTCATCAAGATCGTCAACGAGGAGCTCATCACCATCCTCGGCGGTCAGGCCCGTCCGCTGCGGTTCGCCAAGCATCCGCCGACGGTGATCATGCTCGCCGGCCTGCAGGGCTCCGGCAAGACCACCCTGGCCGGCAAGCTCGGCCGCTGGCTGCGGGCCCAGGGGCATTCGCCGCTGCTGGTGGCCGCCGACCTGCAGCGCCCCAACGCGGTGAACCAGCTGCAGGTGGTGGGCGAGCGGGCCGGCGTCCATGTCTTCGCCCCGCAGCCCGGCAACGGCGTCGGCGACCCCGTCCAGGTGGCGCGGGAATCGATCACCCACGCCCAGCAGCGTCTCTACGACGTCGTGGTCGTCGACACCGCGGGCCGGCTGGGCGTCGATGCCGAGCTGATGCAGCAGGCCGCCGACATCAGGGACGCGGTGTCTCCCACCGAGATCCTGTTCGTGGTGGACGCCATGATCGGCCAGGACGCTGTCAACACCGCACGCTCCTTCGCCGACGGCGTCGGCTTCGACGGTGTCGTGCTGTCCAAGCTGGACGGTGACGCCCGCGGTGGCGCGGCGCTGTCGATAGCCCGGGTCACCGGCCGTCCGATCATGTTCGCCTCCAACGGTGAAGGGCTGGACGACTTCGACGCCTTCCACCCCGACCGGATGGCCAGCCGCATCCTCGGCATGGGCGACGTTCTCACCCTGATCGAGCAGGCGGAGAAGACCTTCGACGCCGAGCAGACCGCGAAGGCTGCCGAGAAGCTGCTCAAGGGCAAGGGCGAGTTCGGCCTGGACGACTTCCTGCTGCAGATGCAGGCGGTGCGCCGGATGGGCCCGCTGTCGAAGATCCTCGGCATGATGCCGGGGATGGGTCAGATGAAGGACCAGATCAACAGCATCGACGAGCGGGAGATCGACCGGATCGAGGCGATCATCTACTCGATGACCCCGGCCGAGCGGACCAACCCCAAGCTCCTGGACGGCTCCCGGCGGGCCAGGATCGCGAAGGGCTCCGGCACCCAGGTCTCCGACGTCAACTCGCTGGTGAATCGGTTCTTCGAGGCCCGCAAGATGATGCAGAGCCTCGGCGGTGCGATGGCCGGTGGCATGCCCGGCATGGGTGGGGCCCGCCGTCCCGCAGCCCGTCAGCAGGCGAAGAAGCGCAAGGGCGGCAAGGGCGTCTCGGGCAACCCCGCCAAGCGGAGCCAGTCGACCACCCCTGCGGCGGAGCTCCCGGCCGCCCCGGCGACCGGGGCAGCGTTCGGACTGCCGTCGCTGCCGGCGCAGCCCAGCGAGGCCGACCTCGCCAAGGCGATGGGGGAGTTCGAACTGCCCGCCGACCTGCAGAAGCTGTTCAACCAGCCGAACCAGGGTCCGCGCTGAGCCTCGGCCCGGCCTCGGCCCGCCAGGCCGGCAGGTAGAGCGGCGCGGCTGCGGCGAGGACCAGTCCACCGAGCACGATGGCCAGGCTGGTGGACGTGGCGCCGGCCACCGCGGCCAGCACGATGCTGCCCAGCGACCCGGCGGGCTGGGCGGCCATCGAGTTCAGCGACAGCACGCTGGTGCGGTGGGCCCCGTCGACCTGCCGGTGCAGCAGCGCCTGGTGGACGGGGTTCGACGCCCCGTGGACCGCGTAGCAGGCGAGGAAGCCCGCCACCACCCCTGCGGTCCCCGCCACCGATCCCATCGCCACCACCGCAGCCCCCTGCGCGAGCCGGAGGAGGGCGGCCGTCGGCGCGGTACCGATCCGGCCGGCGATCGCGGGGGCGAGGGCAGCTCCGGCGGCGCTGACCAGCCAGCCCGCGGCCCCGACCGGACCCAGCAGCGCGGCCGCCGCGTCCGGGCTGCCGGTGGTCTCCGCCAGGCGAACCGGGGTGAGGGTCTCGAAGGCCACCATGCCGAAGCCCCAGGACAGCTCGACCGCCACCAGGGCCAGCAGCACCCGCGATCGGCGCAACAGTCCCACCGCGGTGCCGATGGCCGCCGGCGCCTGGGCGAGCGAGGCGCGCAGGGCTGCCCGGCCCCGGGCTGGGCGCGGCTCGGTCACCAGCACGGCGACACCCACCAGGTGGGCCACCTCGAGGGCGACGGCGACCCACACCGGCAGGGCCAGGGTCTCGATGCCGGGTACCGGTCCGAGCGCGACCAGGCCACCGCTGGCCAGGGACCCGGCCGCCAGGGCGAGCCCGAGCACCGTCCCACCTGCGCCGAGTCCGGGCTCGAGTCGCGCGCCAGGGTCGGGGGCCAGGGTCGAATCCACGAACCAGGCGTCCAGCGGGCCGCTGTCCAGGGCGCGCGAGGCGCCCCACACCAGCCACACCGCGAGGAAGGCCGGCACCGAGGAGGCGACAGCGAGCAGGCCGGTGGCCACCACCGCCAGCGCGCTCGCCACCACCAGCACGGGCCGGCGTCCGAGGGTGTCCGCCAACCCGCCGGTGGGCAACTCCAGGAAGAGGACGACGATGCCCTGGGCGGCCACCACCAGGCCTACTTCGGCCAGGCTCAGCCCGCGCTCGAGCATGAGCAAGGTGGTGACGGGAATCAGCAGCCCGGTCGGGAGCCAGCGCAGGGCGAGCACGACCAGGTACCGGGAGCGGACCTGGCGCGGGGCGAGCGGGCTCACCGGGGGGCCCGGGGGAAGGCCAGGTAGCCGACGATGATCTGCTCGGCGTCCGGGTCGTCCGCGTCGGCCCTCTCGCGGTAGTCGAGCAGGAGTTGCCAGATGTCGGCGGTCAGCTGCCGCAGCGCAGCGGGGGAGAGCCGGAGCGCGAAGTCGTTCACGCCGGCCGCCTCCCGCCAGGCGGCGGAGAAGTGGGGGCGACTCGCCGTCCACTCGGCGAACTGGGCGGCCAGGGACGCCAGGGCGTGGTCCTCGAGCCAGTCGGCGGCGGCCGCAGCGTCCGGCTCGTCGGCGTAGTCGGAGGGCTGGAAGGAGGTCACGTCGTGGGCTGCCCGCCACCAGCGCTCCCTGCCTCGGCCGGCGTCCGGTTCCTCGACCACGAGGCCGACAGCGGCGAGCTGGCGCAGGTGGTAGCTCGTCGCCCCGGAGTTCGTGCCGAGCACACCGGCCAGCGTTGTCGCCGTGGCGGGTCCGTCCAGCCGGAGCGCGCCGAGCAGCCGCGCCCGCAGCGGGTGCGCCAGGATCCGGAGCTGCCCGGCGGTGAGCCGGACCGTGGTCGGGGCGGGAAGGGTGGCGTTCGTGCGCTCGTCCATGGCTGCATAATACTTGTGCAAAGAACTTGTGCAAGTGTCACCCCGTGAGCCGAGGAACCGTCCCCGTGAGCCGAGGAACCGTCCCCGCGAGCCGAGGAACCGTCCCCGCGGGCCGGGTGCGGTACGGTCCCGGTCATGGGTCACCACCACGCGCCGCCGGGGCTGGGGGAGCCGCGGTTCTTCGCCCACGGACACCCCGCGGCGACGCCGATGGGCCCGGCTGCGGGACGGTTCCACCTGCACGGCACAGTGCTGCCCGAGGGCGAGGTCCGCGACCTGTGGGTGGTGGACGGGGTGGTGCGCACCGAGCCGGTCAGGGACGCGGTGACGCTGTGTCGCGACGCCTGGATCCTGCCCGGCCTTGTCGATGCGCACTGCCATGTCGGGCTCGGCTCCAGCGGAGGGGTGGATCGTCCCACCGCCGAGGCGCAGGCCCGCGCCGACAGGGACGCCGGAACCCTGCTGATCCGTGACGCCGGCTCACCCATCGACACCCACTGGATCGACGCTGAGCCCGACCTGCCACGGATCATCCGGGCCGGGCGGCACATCGCCAGGACCGCGCGCTACCTCCGCAACTACGCCGTCGAGATCGAACCCGACACCCTCGTCGCCGAGGTCGAGCGCCAGGCCAGGGCGGGCGACGGCTGGGTGAAGCTGGTGGGGGACTGGATCGACAGGGCCTCCGGCGACCTCGCGCCGCTGTGGCCGCAGGACGTCGCTGTCGCCGCCATCGAGCGGGCCCACGCGCTGGGGGCCCGGGTCACCGCGCACTGCTTCGGCGAGGAGTCGGTGCACGAACTCGTCAGGGCGGGGATCGACGGCATCGAGCACGGCACGGGGCTGGACGAGTCCACGATCGCCCTGATGGCCGAGCGAGGGGTCGCGCTGGTGCCGACGCTGATCAACCTCGAGAACTTCCCCGGCTTCGCGGCCGCGGGCGAGGCGAAGTTCCCGCGCTACGCCGAGCACATCCGGGCGCTGTACGCCCGGCGGTTCGAGACCATCGGCGCCGCGATCGACGCCGGTGTGCCGGTCTTCGCCGGCACTGACGCCGGCGGCACGTTGCCGCACGGCATCGTGTCGAAGGAGATCGCGCTGCTGGCCCGGCTCGGTGGCCCGCGGTTCGCGGTCGGGGCGGCGTCCTGGCGGTCCCGCGCGTGGTTGGGCGTCCCGGACGCCCTGGCCGACGGAGCCTGGGCCGACCTTGTCGGCTACGACGCGGACCCCCTCAAGGACGCCCGCGTCACCGCCGCGCCCCGCCTGGTGGTGCTTCGCGGCAGGGTCGTGGTCAGTCCCTGAGCCCGAGTTCCTGCGGAACCGCGATCACGTCGACCAGGGCCCCGTTGCGCCACACCGTGATCTCCACAGGGCGACCGATCGCCTCGGCGACCATCCAGCGCTGCAGGTGCGTGGCCGAACCCATCGGCCGGCCCGCCACCGCCACCACGATGTCGCCCGGACGCAGCGCGGCCTGGGCCGCCGGGCTGCCGGCCACCACCTGGGCGACCCGTAACCCCTCCCTGCGCCCGAGCTTCGCCGCCAGCGGCGGCGGCAGTGGTGCCTGGCTGCTGACGATGCCGAGCCAGGCCCTGCGCACCCTGCCCTCGGTCATCAGCGCGCTGACGATCCGCTCCGTGGTCTCGTTGATCGGCACCGCGAGCCCGAGCCCCGCGCCGGCGACCGCCGTGTTCACCCCGACCATCCTGCCCCGGCTGTCGGCCAGCACGCCGCCCGAGTTGCCCGGGTTGAGCGCCGCATCGGTTTGGATCACCTCGTCGACCACCCGCCCGCGGGTGGTGGGCAGGGAGCGTCCCAGCGCGGAGACCACCCCCGCCGTCACGCTGCCGGCCAGGCCGAACGGGTTGCCCAGCGCGACCACGAGCTGGCCCACCCGCAGCCGTGACGCGTCCCCGCGGACCACCGCCGGGGGTACCTCGCCCCGCGCGCGCAGCACAGCGAGGTCCGAGAACGGATCCGAGCCCACGACGTCGACCACCGCCTCCCGGCCGTCGGTGAAGGTGGCGGTCACCGACTGGGCGCCGGCCACCACGTGAGCGCTGGTCAGCAGGAAGCCGTCCGCCGTCAGGACGCTGGCGCTGCCGGCCCCCTCCCCGACGCCGTGGCGCACCCGCAGGCTTGCCACGCTGGGCAGCACCCGCCGGGCCACCTCGGTGACCGCCGTCGAGTAAGCGTCCAGGGCCTCGTCGTCGTTGTCTGCCGCCATGACACCCGAACGCGCGCCGCGGTGAGCGTGTTCCCGTCCTCCCCGTCCGGTTGGCCTCGGAGCGTGCTCCTCTGGCACAATGATCCCTGCATCTGTGCCCGCCGGTGCCCTCTCAACCCGACGGACGCCGATCCACCCGAACCAGCCGGCAGTTGCCCCACAACCGCCCGGGGGGTTCACCCGTCCGGCCCGGTGGCGTCACCGGGTCAAGTCCCACAGGAGAAACCACACTCGTGGCTGTCAAGATTCGTCTGAAGCGACTCGGCAAGATCCGGTCGCCGCACTACCGCATCGTCGTGATGGA
>JAEYUH010000058.1 GCA_023432725.1 Actinomycetes bacterium
GCGTGTACTCCCCCGCCAGGCCGCGGTCCTCGGTGAGCGCCCGGTCCAGCAGGACGCCGAGGTCTGCGTCGGTGAGCGGCTTCAGCGAGAGCAGCAGCGACCGGCTCAGCAGCGGCGAGATCACCGAGAACGAGGGGTTCTCCGTGGTGGCCGCGACCAGCGTGACGAGCCGGTTCTCGACCGCGGGCAGCAGGACGTCCTGCTGGGTCTTCGAGAACCTGTGCACCTCGTCGACGAACAGGACCGTGCTGCGGCCACGGGCGAGCTCGCGGCGTGCGGTTTCCAGCTCGGCGCGCACCTCGCGGACGCCGGCGGTGACCGCTGACAGTTCGACGAACCTGCGATCGGTGGACTGTGAGACGACAGCAGCGATGGTCGTCTTGCCCACGCCGGGAGGTCCCCACAGGAACACCGACATGGTGTCGCCGTCGGCGAGCCGGCGCAGCGGTGAGCCGGGCGCGAGCAGGTGCTGCTGACCGACTATCTCATCGAGGGTGCGGGGCCGCATCCGGACCGCCAGCGGCAGCTGGGCATGGTTGGCGGCACCGAGCGAGCCGTGACCGCGCGGGTCGGGCGGGCCGGTGAGGTTGCCGAACAGGTCCTCGTCCACGCCTTCGAACGCTACACCGCCCGCCCGACGGGCGCCGCCTTGCAATCGATGCTCTTGCGATATATCGTTAGAGCTACCAACCCACAAGGAGACACCATGAACAACCACGAAGACTGGCAGGGCCGGCCCGGCAAGGGCGGCCATCGACGCGGACACCGACCCGGCTTTGGACCCGGCGGCTTCGGCGGACCGGGGTTCGGTTTCGGCTTCGGTCCTGGCCGACCGCCGTTCCCCGGCGGGCCGGGTCCGCGCGGCCGCAGCCGGCGCGGGCAGGTGAGGGAGTCGATCCTCGCGCTGCTCACCGAGCAGCCGATGAACGGCTACCAGATCATGCAGGCGCTCGCCGAACGCACCCAGGGCCTCTGGCGGCCGAGCCCCGGCGCGGTCTACCCCGCGCTCAACCAGCTGCAGGACGAGGGGCTCATCGAGTCCTTCGACAACGAGGGCCAGAACGCGTTCCGGCTCACCGAGGCGGGCGGCACGGCCGCGGCCGGGCTCGGCGCCCCGTGGGACGCCGTGAACGAGGCGTTCGGGGGCACCAACCCCGATTCCATGAGGACGCTGTGGCACGAGTTCGGCAGCCTCGGGGGAGCCACCAAGGAGCTGCTGCGGCACGCAACCCCCGACCAGGTGGACGCCGCCACGGCGATCATCGCCGAGGCACGCCGCCGGATCTACACCCTGCTGGCCGCCGAGCCGGGCACTGCGAACCCCGACGACTTGGCCTGACGGCCAGCGTCCCCGCCGAGCGCTCCCGTACCCACCGAACGCTCCCGTCCCCGCCGAGCGCTCCCTCACAGAGGGAGCGCTCGGTGCTGCTCAGGAGCGTTCGACCCAGCGTCGCTCGGCACCCGGCACCGGCACCGGGAACAGTTCGCCGCTCGGCACCGGCACTCGGGACAGTCCCTCAGTCCCTACGAGCCTTCGTTGCCTGCCCTCGCAGGGACAGTCCCCATGAAGGCAGGCTTCGCGTCGACTCCGGCTTCCTTGCGTTGCCTGGCGGTGATCGGGGCCGGGGCCTCGGTGAGCGGGTCGAACCCGCCGCCGGACTTCGGGAACGCGATCACGTCGCGGATCGTGTCGAAGCCGCCCAGCAGCATCACCAGCCGGTCAAGGCCGAACGCGATCCCGCCGTGCGGCGGGGCGCCGAAGGAGAAGGCGTCCAGCAGGAAGCCGAACTTCTCCTGCGCCTCCTCCGGTCCGATGCCCATCACCTTGAAGACTCGCTCCTGCACGTCGCGGCGGTGGATACGGATCGAGCCGCCGCCCACCTCGTTGCCGTTGCAGATGAAGTCGTAGCCGTACGACAGCGCGGAGGCCGGATCGGTGTCGAAGGAGTCCTGCGACTCCGGCTTCGGCGAGGTGAAGGCGTGGTGGACGGCGGTCCAGCGGCCCTCTCCCACCGCGACGTCGCCGTGCGCCACCGCGTCGGCGGCGGACTTGAACATCGGCGCGTCCACCACCCACAGGAAGCTCCAGGCGTTCTCGTCGATCAGCCCGACCCGGCGGCCGATCTCCAGCCGGGCGGCGCCGAGCAGCTCCTGGGAGGTCTCGCGCTCCCCCGCGGCGAAGAAGATGGCGTCGCCGGGGGCGGCGTCCATGGCCGCGGCGATCCCTGCCCGTTCGGTGTCGGAGAGGTTCTTGGCGACCGGGCCGCCGAGTTCCCCGTCCTCACCGACGGTGATGTAGGCCAGGCCGCGGGCACCGCGCTGCTTGGCCCACTCCTGCCAGGCGTCGAACTGCCGGCGCGGCAGCGAGGCGCCGCCGGGCATCACGACACCGCCGACGTAGGGGGCCTGGAACACCCGGAACCCGGTGTCGGCGAAGAACGCGGTGAGCTCGCGGATCTTGAGGTCGAAGCGCAGGTCCGGCTTGTCGGAGCCGTAGTTGTCCATCGCCTCGTGCCAGGTCATCCGCCGCAGCGGGAGCTCCATCGTGACGCCGATCAGCTCCCAGCAGGCGGCCATGACCTTCTCGGCGAGCGCGATCACGTCGTCCTGGTCGACGAAGCTCATCTCGATGTCGAGCTGGGTGAACTCCGGCTGCCGGTCGGCCCGGAAGTCCTCGTCGCGGTAGCAGCGGGCGATCTGGTAGTAGCGCTCCATGCCGGCCACCATCAGCAACTGCTTGAACAGCTGCGGGCTCTGCGGCAGCGCGTACCACTTGCCGGGGTGCAGCCGGGCGGGCACCAGGAAGTCGCGCGCACCCTCGGGGGTCGAGCGGGTCAGCGTCGGCGTCTCGATGTCGTAGAAGTCGTGCTCGCCCATCACCTTGTGGATGACCTGGGTCACCTTCGAGCGCAGCACCATCGCGTTGTGCTGCCGGGGACGGCGCAGGTCGAGGTAGCGGTACTTCAGGCGGGCGTCCTCGCCCACCCCGGTGCGCTCGTCGATCTGGAACGGCAGCGGAGCGGAGGGGTTGAGCACCTCGAGGGTGCGGATCGCGACCTCCACCTCACCGGTGGGAAGGTTCGGGTTGACGTTCTCCGGCGTCCTGGCGTCGACGACACCGGTCACCTGGATGCAGAACTCGTTGCGCAGGTCGTGGATGCCCGCCGAGGCGAGGTACTCGTCGCGGACGACCACCTGGCAGGTCCCGGAGGAGTCCCGCAGGTCGATGAAGGCGACCCCGCCGTGGTCGCGGCGCTTGGCCACCCAGCCCGCGAGGGTGACCGTCTGTCCGACGTGCCCGACACCCAGGGTGCCGGCGCCGTGCGTGCGCAGCATGATGTTCCTTTCTCTGCCCCGCATAGACGGTGCGGGTGCGTCCGCCCAAGCTTAGGCGTGGGCCCGGTGGCCCGCGAAACCGGGACGGATGCCTCAGCCGCGGACCACGGCCGGCCGCAGGTCGTCGGCCGGCGGCAGCCAGGCGTCGGCGTCGGCGGGCACTTGCTCGCCGGAGCGGATGTCCTTGACCTCCCCGGAGGCGAACCAGACGTACGGGATGCCGCGGCGGTCGGCGTAGCGGATCTGCTTGCCGAACTTGTCGGCCCTGGGCGCCACCTCGGTCGGGATGCCGCGGGCCCGCAGCCGGGTCGCGATCGCGTCGGCTTCGGCCCGGGTCTCCTCGGCGTCCACCGCGACGAGGACGCAGGTCGGCACGATCCGGGAGGCGTCCAGCGTCCCCTTGGCGATCAGCGGCACCAGCACCCGGGTGACCCCGATGGACAGCCCGACGCCCGGATAGGTGGTGCGCCCGTCCGAGGCCAACGCGTCGTACCGACCGCCGGAGCAGATCGAGCCGAGGTGCTCGAAGCCCGCCATCTCGGTCTCGTAGACGGTGCCGGTGTAGTAGTCCAGGCCGCGGGCGATCTTGAGATCGGCGAGGATCCGTCCCGGCGCAGCGGCGGCACCTGCCCTGACCACCGCTGCCAGCTGGGCCAGGCCCTCCTCCAGCAGGTCATTGCTGACGCCGAGTTCCCGGACCCGCTCGACGAAGGACTCGTCCGGGGAAGAGATGGCCGCCAGCGCGAGGCACTGGTCGGCCACCTCGCCGGACAGCCCGAGCTCGTCGGTCAGCAGGTCGCGGACGGCCGGCGGGCCGATCTTGTCGAGCTTGTCGACCCGCTGCAGCACAGCAAGGTGGTCGTCGATGCCGAGGCCGCGATAGAAGCCTTCGGCGAGACGGCGGTTGTTGACCCGCATCACCACCGGCGGCACGCCGTACTCGGTGTGCAGCTTCTCCAGCGCCTCAAGGATCACCCTGGCCACCTCGACGTCGTGGTGGGCGGCGAGGGTGTCCTGCCCGACGATGTCGATGTCGGCCTGCAGGAACTCGCGGTAGCGACCCTCCTGCGGACGCTCACCGCGCCACACCTTCTGGATCTGGTAGCGCCGGAACGGGAAGACGAGGTGGCCGGAGTTCTCCAGCACGTAGCGCGCGAACGGCACCGTCAGGTCGAAGTGGAGACCCAACTCACCGGCGGCGTCGGCCTCGGCGTGCAGCCGCCGGACCACGTACACCTCCTTGTCGATCTCGCCCTTGCGGGTGAGCGACTCCATGGTCTCCACCGCCCTGGTCTCGATCGACGCGAAGCCGTGCAGCTCGAAGGTCTCTGCCAGACCGGCCAGCACGCGCTGCTCGACGATCCGTCCGGCGGGCAGGAACTCGGGGAAGCCGGACAACGGCTTGGGTCGGCTCATCAGGTCCTCAGGAAGGCGGGTTGCAGGAAGGGGTTGGTGGCCCGTTCGGTGGCCATCCGGGTCTGGGGCCCGTGTCCGGGCAGCAGGGCGGCGTCATCGGGCAGGGCGAGGACGGGGCCCACAAGGGTCTGTCGCATCACCTCGGCGTCACCGCCGGGCAGGTCGGTGCGTCCGATCGAGCCGGCGAACACCACGTCGCCGGTGAAGACCACCTGGCTGATCTGCTCGTGGCCGGGGTACGGGACTGCGAGCAGGACACAGCCGCCGGTGTGGCCGGGCGCGTGCGTCACGGTGAACTCAAGCCCTGCGAGCTCCAGCGGCCGGTCGGGCTCGAGGAGCTCCAGCCTGGCGGGCTCGCGCAGCGGGCCCGGCAGGAGTTGGGCGAGCAGCGCGCGGCTGTCCGCGCCGAGACCGGCTGCCGGATCGGTCAGCAGGTGCCGGTCGGCGGGGTGGATCCACAGCGCGACGCCGTACCGATCGGCCACCTCGGCCGCCGAGGCGACGTGGTCGATGTGGCCATGGGTGGCCAGCACGGCGGCGGGGCGCAACCCGTGCTCCTCGACGAGTACCTCGATGCCGTCAGCCGCCTCCACTCCGGCGTCGATGATGACGCACTCC
>JAEYUH010000068.1 GCA_023432725.1 Actinomycetes bacterium
CTTCCCGTGGTTCGGGACGGGGCCCGCCGGTGACCGCCGTCCCGCACACGGCTTCGGCCGGCTGCAGCCCTGGACGCGGCGCACCGTCGAGGACACCCTCGACGCTGACGGCCGCCTGGTCGTGGACCACGTTCTCGACAGCCTCGACCTGCCCGACCAGCCCGACTTCCCGTTCAACTTCTCCGCGCGGCTGCGTGCCACCTTCACCCCCGACTACTTCGGCATTGACCTCGGGGTGGTGAACGCCGACGACCGTCCCTTCACCTTCGAGGCGGCGCTGCACACCTACCTCGCGGTGAGCGACGTCCGCCAGGTAGTCCTCCGTGGGCTGGAGGGGGTCACCTACCTCGACAGGATGGCCGCCGGCCCGCCCGAGCCGCGGGTTCAGGACGGCGACCTCACGATCACCGGCGAGACCGACCGGATCTACGCCGAGCATGGCACGGTGGTGCTGGACGACCCGGGCTGGCAGCGCGCCCTCGCCGTGGCTGACCGGGGCGCTGCGAACCTCGTGGTCTGGAACCCGTGGGTCGCGAAGGCGGCGGCGATGGCCGACTTCGGCGACGACGAGTGGACACAGATGATCTGCATTGAGGCCGCCAACATCGGCGACCACGCGGTCACCCTGCAGCCGGGGGACAGCCACCTGCTGAGCCAGCGGGTCACGCTGGCCTGAGGCCGCGCGGGGCGCGCCGGCGGGCCGTCCGCGGCAAGCCATGGCAACTCGTTGCCGCGCTTTCGCGGGTGTCGGTCTACTGGTTCCACCGCCGAGGTCCAGGAGATCCCGTGAGTAACGAAGCCACAGAATCCACCGAGTCCGTCGACCCGACACCCGCTGCCATTCCCGATGCGGCGCGAGCGCTGGTCGACTTCACCCCGACGAAGGACTTCTTCGTCGGCATCGACTCCGACGGCTGCGCAATGGATGCCATGGACATCAAGCACCAGGAGTGTTTCACCCCGTGCTCCATCAGGTTCTGGGACCTGCAGCCGATCTCAACGATCGCCCGCCAGACCGCGCTGTTCGTCAACCTCGGCTCGGTGACCCGGGGGCTGAACCGCTGGCTGGCGCTGCGGCAACTGCTCGACGAGCTGCGCGACCGGGTCGACGTGGCCGAGCGGGGCGTCACGATCCCTGAGTACCCCGAGCTGACGGCGTTCATCGAGTCGCCCTACCCGCTGTCCGACACCGGTCTGGCCGCCTGGGCCGCCGAGAACCCGTCTCCGACCGCCGACCGGATGATCGCGTGGGGCGACGCGGTGAACGCCACCATCGCCGACATGGTGCACGGCTGCGGGCCGTTCCCCGGCGTCCGCGCCGCCATGGAAGCGATGTACGACCAGGTCGACGAGATGACAGTCTCGGCCACCCCGGTGGAGGCCCTGCGCCGTGAGTGGGCCGAGCACGGCCTGGCCCAGTACATGCACGTGATCGCCGGTCAGGAGATGGGCAGCAAGGCCGAGCACGTCCAGTACGCGGCGGTGGGCAAGTACCCGGCGAACCACATCATGCTGATCGGCGATGCGCCGGGCGACCGGGACGCCGCCGCCAGGGTCGGCTGCCTGTTCTACCCGATCCTGCCGGGCGAGGAGAAGCGGTCCTGGCTGCGGTTCACAGCCGAGGCGCTGCCGAAGTTCCTCGACGGGCAGTTCGAAGGCGCCTACCAGGCGTCGCTGATCGCCGAGTTCGACGCCAGGCTCCCCGACGTCGTGCCGTGGGAGACGATCTCCGGGAGGCGCCGGATCACGATGCCCACGGTCAAGTAGCCGACGACGCGAGCGTCGCTGACCGGGCACGGTCGCCAATGACCCTTCACCCCCACCCCACCCACCAGCCCACCCACGACGGGAGTCACACCATGGCCCTCTTGGTAGATCTCAAGGCCGCCCCCTACAACCTCGACGACGAGCAACTCGCCTGGGTCGAGCAGACCATCGCCGCGATGAGCGAGGAGGAGAAGGTGGGCCAGCTGTTCGTCAACCTCTTCTTCTTCGGTGGCGACACCTTCTCCGGCAACAGCTTCACCAACAAGGAGATCCTCGACAGGTTCCACATCGGCGGGGTCCGCTACCAGGGCGGCACGTCCGACCAGGTGCAGGAGCTGCTGAACGAGCTGCAGGAACAGTCGAAGATCCCGCTGCTGATCGCCGCCAACTGCGACCAGGGTGGCAACGGCGCCGCGTCCGACGGCACCTACATCGCCTCGGGTGCCCACTGCGACGCGTCCCAGGACTACAAGGTCCCCCACGACGCGGGGTTCGTCTCGGGCCGGGAGGCCCAGGCCATGGGCATCAATGTGAACTTCTACCCGTGCGTCGACATCCTCTACAACTGGCGCAACACGATCGTGAACACCCGCGCTTACGGCGACAACTCCGACGACGTCATCAAGTGGACGTCGGCCTACATCGACGGGATCCGGGAGGGCTCTGAGGTCATCACGTGCGTCAAGCACTGGCCCGGTGACGGCGTCGAGGAGCGCGACCACCACCTCGTCCTCGGTATCAACGACCTTCCCCCCGACGAATGGGACGCCAGCTTCGGCGAGGTGTACCGCCACCACATCGCCAACGGTCTGGAAATGGTCATGGTCGGCCACATCGCGATGCCGGAGTACTCCAAGAAGCTCGACCCGACCCTCACCGACGCCGACATCATGCCGGCCAGCCTCGCGCCGGAACTGGTCAACGGGCTGCTGAAGACCGAGCTGGACTTCAACGGCATGGTCATCACCGACGCCTCCCACATGCTCGGCATGACGTCCGCGATGCGCCGCGAGGACTACGTCCCGCGCGCGATCGCCGCCGGCTGCGACATGTTCCTGTTCTTCAACGACATCGAGGAGGACTTCGGGTTCATGCTGCAGGGCTACCGCAACGGCGTCATCTCCCAGGAGCGGATGACGGACGCGCTGCGCCGGATCCTCGGGC
>JAEYUH010000073.1 GCA_023432725.1 Actinomycetes bacterium
CCATCCGCGCCCTCCTTGCCGCGATTGAAACGTTCCATCGAACGGTCTGACACTAGGTCCGCGCTCGTCACGCTGTCAAGTGAAGGTCAGGTCACGATTTGATAAGCAGACGATCGCCGCACCACCAACTCCGGAGTCATCCGGAGGGTGCGGTGCTCGTGCACGTCATCGGTCTCGGAGGCCTGGATCTCCTCGAAGAGCAACTCCGCCGCCTCCCTGCCCATCCTCGCCCTGGGCTGCCGAACCGAGGACAGCGGGACGGCGGCGGCAGCGGCGAAGGCGATGTCGTCGTAGCCGATGATCGCCACCTCCTCGGGCACGGGGACGCCGGCCAGCACGAACCCCTGCAGCAAGCCGATGGCCAGCAGGTCGTTCGCCGCGAAGATCGCCGTCGGGCGCTCGTCGGAGCTCATCGCGATCACGTCCCCGGCCGCCCGGCTTCCCGACTCCACGTCCAGCAGGGGGGTCGAGATCACCAGCATCGTGGCCGTGGGAACAGCCTGAAGGGCGATGTCGGCGCCCCGCCGCCGGTCGTTGACCTGGGCCAGCGAGCTGGGCCCTCCGACGAAGGCGAGCCTTCGGTGGCCCTGGGCCAGCAGGTGCGCGACGGCGATCCGGCCGCCTTCCACGTCGTCGGCGCCCACCGAGCAGAAGTCGGCGACCCCGACCGCGCGGTCCACGAGCACCACGGGGATCCCGCCCTTGCGCAGTGGCACGGCCCGCTGCCCGCTGGCGCCGATGGGGGCGAACAGCACCCCCCGCTCGCGCTGCTGCTGGAACTGCTCGAGCAGCGTCGCCTCACGCTCGAGGCGCTGGTCGCTGTTGCCGATATGGACCGAGTAGCCCTGGTCGTAGAGGAACTCCTCGGCTCCGCGCACCACGTCGGCGAAGAACGGGTTGGCGATATCCATGACGACCATGCCGATCGAACGGCTGTGCCCGATCCGGAGCTGGCGCGCCGACTCGTTGCGCACCCAGCCGAGCTTCTCGATCGCCAGCTCGACGCGTTCCCGGGTCGCCGCCGCGACCAGCTCGGGGGCGTTCAGCACGTTGGAGACCGTGCCCACCGAGACGCGCGCCAGCGCGGCCACGTCTTTCATGCTCACCGACGCCCGCCGTGCCATGGGACTCCCCTCTCAGGCACACCATAGCGCGGGTTGAATCGTTCTAGGCAGCTCCGGGCGCGGTCTCCGTCCGGCCTCAGCGACCGGCGGCGCAGACCGAGGTGAGGTCCCCGTGGTACACCAGCACCGCGGGGCTGGCCGAGCAGACCGACGCGCTGGCGCGGTGGCCGGGGGCGACCTCCTCGGCCGGGGCCTGACCCTGCACCCTGGCCTCGGCCCCGAGCAGCTGGTCCAGCAGGGACGGCGGGGCGTCGCTGACGATCTTCGTGTCGGCCGGGTCGACCCCGATCACCTCGGCGGCGTGCGCGTAGGCCTCCATGATCCCGAGCTGGGTGTCGACCAGGCCGTGCTCGATGGCGGTCTCGGTGTCGAAGATGTGGGCCCCGAGGGTCTCGGTGATGAAGGACGGCTCCAGGTCCCTGCCCGAGGCGACCTGCGCGACGAAGTCGTCATACATGTTCTGGATGGCCCCGGTGAAGACCTGGCGCTCCTCGTCGGTCATGTCGCGGAACGGGTTGCCGAAGTCCTTGCCGCGGCCCATCGTCAGGTACTCCTGGGTGATGCCGCCGGTGGTCACGACGCCGCTCTCGAGGATCGAGCCGGTGATCGCCGTGACGTCCTTGAACCGGTTGATCGGGCCGTAGATGACGCCGATGCTGCCGATCAGCGAGCCGTGGTCGGCGATGATCTCGTCCGCGCCGGCCATCGCGTACATGCCGCCCGAGGCGGACATCCCCTCCACCAGGGCCACCACCTTCTTGCCGGTGCGCTCCTGGTAGCGGGCGACGGCGTCGGCGATCGCCTTCGAGCCGTTGATGGTGCCGCCCGGAGTGTTGAGGACGAGCAGCAGGCCGGCGGCGTCGCCCGCATCAACCTCGTCGATGGCGGCCGCGAGCTCGTAGCCGTAGGTGCCGCCGGTGAGCGTGGAGCCGTCCGAAGCGCCGGCCAGGATCGGCCCGGTCACCGAGAACGCCCGGATCGTGTTGGCGGCAGCCGGGGAGCCCCACAGCACCTGCACGGGCGAGGCGACGGTGGCGGCGCCTGCCCCGGCCAGCAGCCCGAAGACCAGCGAGCTGACGAGCATCCCGATGGCGAGGGTCGCCGCGAAGCCGATGCCTGCCCCGGCCCCGATGCCGAACCCCCTGCCGAAGCCGCCCCTGGGCGCCGGCGGCGCGGCGGCCATCGGCGGCTGCCAGGGCGCCGGCGGGTACGGGGCGGGCGCCGGATAGGGCAGCTGGGGGGGCCGGTGCTGGCCGGGCTGATGCTCGGTGCCTGCGGTGGGAGGCTGGGGGGATGGGGTCTGGTCGCTCATGGTTCCTCGCCTGGTAGAAGGGCCTGGGCCAACCCTAGGCGGGAGGGGGTCCGCCAGCACCGGCTCCGCGGGCGGGCGGCCACGTCGGCGCTAGATTGGTGCCGCGTCCAGCCAGCAGAAGGAGACACGCGTGAGCGACTTCGCCGCGACGGCCACCAGCATCTACACCCAGGCGCTGGGTGTCATCGATTCCATCGAGCCCCGGATCGCCGACGCGACGCGGGCCGAGCTGCGAGACCAGCGGGGTTCCCTGAAGCTGATCGCCAGCGAGAACTACGCGTCCCTGCCCGTGCTGATGACGATGGGGACGTGGCTGTCGGACAAGTACGCCGAAGGGACCATCGGCCACCGGTTCTACGCCGGCTGCCAGAACGTCGACACCGTCGAGTCGGTCGCCGCCGAGCACGCCCGTGAGCTGTTCGGGGCCGAGTACGCCTACGTCCAGCCCCACTCCGGCATCGACGCCAACCTCGTGGCCTACTGGGCGATCCTCTCCCATCGGGTCGAGTCCCCCACCCTCGAGCGGCTGGGCGCCAAGACCGTCAACGACCTGTCCGAGGGCGACTGGGAGGAACTGCGCGCCACGTTCAACGCCCAGCGCGTGATGGGCATGAGTCTGGACGCCGGCGGCCACCTGACCCACGGCTTCCGCCACAACATCTCCGGCAAGATGTTCCGCCAGCGCGCCTACGGCACCAACCCCGACACCGGGCTGATCGACTACGACAAGCTGCTGGCCGACGCCCGCGAGTTCAAGCCGCTGATCCTCGTGGCCGGCTACTCGGCCTACCCTCGCCGGGTGAACTTCGCGAAGATGCGCGAGATCGCCGACGCGGTGGGCGCCACCCTGTTCGTCGACATGGCGCACTTCGCCGGCCTGGTGGCGGGCAAGGTGTTCACCGGCGAGGAGGACCCGATCCCCTATGCCCACGTGGTCGCGTCCACCACGCACAAGTCGCTGCGCGGTCCCCGGGGCGGCTTCGTGCTCGCGACCGCGGAGTACGCACCGGCGGTCGACCGCGGCTGCCCGATGGTGCTGGGCGGCCCCCTGTCGCACGTCATGGCGGCGAAGGCGATAGCTTTCGCCGAGGCGCGCCAGCCGGCGTTCGCCGATTACGCACGCGCTGTCGCCGACAACGCCAAGGTGCTTGCCGAAGGCCTGATGAAGCGCGGGGTGCAGCTGGTCACCGACGGCACCGACAACCACCTCGTGCTGCTGGACGTCAGCTCGTTCGGCCTGACCGGCCGGCAGGCCGAATCCGCCCTGCTCGACTCCGGCATCGTCACCAACCGGAACTCGGTGCCGAACGACCCCAACGGCGCCTGGTACACCTCGGGGGTGCGGATCGGCACCCCGGCGCTCACCTCGCGCGGCTTCGGCGCTGCCGAGTTCGACAGGGTCGCCGAGCTGATCACCGGTGTGCTGAAGGCTACTGCGCCGGCGGCGACGGCCGCGGGCACGCCGGGGAAGGCGAAGTACACGATCGCGGACGGGGTGGCAGACGCCACCCGGGAGGCCGCGGGCGAGCTGCTGGAGAACCACCCGCTCTACCCGGGCCTCGAACTGTAAGCCGCCTGCCGGCGGCGCCACTCACCGCCTGAACAGCGTCCCCTGCACCGTCGTCACGAAGTTGCGCACCGCGTCCGGAAGGTCGGCCAGGTGCCAGTCGCTGCCGGCCTGGTACCACGCGAGCTCGGTGCCGTCGGCCTCCGGGTCGGCGTCGCGGACGGCGATCGCGTCGAGCCAGCGGTCGGCGCCGCCCAGCACCACGGCGTAGGGCAGGATCCGGGCCAGCTGCTCGTGCTCGCGCCCCGCCGGCAACTGGTCGGTGGGCTGGGTCTGCAGGGTGCCGCTGAGCACCTGGAGGCCGCGCAGCACGCCCGCCCCTGCGGTGGTGCGCGCCGGCATCTCGGCCGCGACGAACACGAGGCCGAGCGCCAGCAGCACCAGCACGACCCCGGCAAGGCCGAAACTGGTGAACGCGGCCAGCGCGATCGTGATCGCCAGCGCCACCGCCAGCGCTACCCAGCCGAGCCGGGTCCAGCTGTGGCGGGTGGTGTCCGGACGGCGCGCGAACCAGCCGCGGGCCACCACGTCGTCGTAGAGCTGGGACTGGACCGCGGGGATGACCGGCGCCACCGCCGCGGACAGCATCGAGACCTTCACGGGCTCGGCTGCCGTGGCCGGCGCGACAGCGTCCAGCAGGGTCTGCTCGTAGCCGCTCAGCGGATCCGCGCTCGCGAGCCTGTGGAAGGCCCAGTCGGTCTGGGCGTGCGGCGAAGTCCTGTCGAGCTCCTCGATGCGCAGGTGGCCGCGGACTGCCAGGTCGAGCAGCGTGGCGGTGATGTCCACCGGATCGACGTGCTCGTCGAGCACAGTCCCGACCTGGCCGGGACGCACATTGTCGACCAGCCGGAACTCGCTCTGGCCCTCGGCGATCGGGTGGAACTCCGCGATCCGGGCCGGGGCCGCCTGGCCGGCCGCGTCCCGCCCGACCTTGCGGTGGGCGAACCACAGCCCCAGCCCGCCCAGCAGGGCCAGCGCCAGGGCGGTGAGCAGTTCGGCCGGGCCGACGGAGAAGGCACGCTCAGCGGTCCACAGTGTCCGGACGTCCTCGTTGACCGCAACGACGCCGGCCTGGAACCGCAGCGTTGCCTCGACGAAGCCGCCGGCCGCCAGGCCCTCGTGATGGAAGACCGGCAGCGGGTTGTCGTGGGTTCCGCCGCCGTAGAAGGTGCAGGCACCCGGTGCGGCAGGGTCGCCGGCCGCGCAGTCCAGCGAGCTGAACGGGGCCGGGATGGCGACGGTGCCGTCGAACTCGGTGACCGGCACGTTCAGCCCCTGCACCAGCGGCCAGACCAGGGACGTCCCGCCGTCCCCGGTGGCGATCGACGCCCCGCGCACGGTGTAGGACAGCTGCACGGGGCCGCTCACCCCTGCGGTGGGCAGGCTGACCGTGGTGGTGCGCTCGGTGCTGGTGACGGTGGGGGTGAGAGCCGCCCCGCCGGCGCTGGCCGTGACGTCGCTGACCGCGAACCGGTACTCGCGGCTGTCCGTGGTTCGGGTAGCGGTGGAGAAGACCTGGGAGAAGGTGGCGGGCGCCTCGTCGAAAGTGATGGTGGCGGCCACCTGGAGGGTTCCGTCGGCCTGCAGGGTCGCCTCGACCAGGTAGGTGTTGACCGCCTCGGCGGCGTGCGCCGGTGCGCCGGCGACCAGCCAGGCCACCGTCGTCGCGAGCA